>JBKJTM010000440.1:0-3412 GCA_046590805.1 Usitatibacter sp. | reverse complement strand
GCCCCTCGGCGAAATCGCGGCGCCGCTCGAGGTCGTCGGCTTCGGGCTTCCAGCTCACGGGCCGCGCCTCATGCCTCGATCACCGCCAGCACCTGACCTTCCATGATGGAGTCGCCTTCCTTCACGCGGATCTCGACGACCCTGCCCTGCACCTCGGCGAGGACCGGGATCTCCATCTTCATGGACTCGAGGATCATCAGCGCATCCTCCTCTGCCACGGTGTCGCCCGGCCCCCTGAGGATCTTCCAGACCGAGCCGGTGATCTCCGATTTGACGTCCTTGTTTGCCATGGTTCGCCTTCCTGTTCAGCGCGATCGCAACCGGCCTCAGGCCGCGCCGGCACGCTCGTTGATGGATTCGTCGTTACCTTCGCCAGCGGTGGTCGGCCGGCAGGCAATGATGCCAGCCCGCTCGAGGGCGTCGATCTCGGCATCCGCAAAGCCGGCGATCTCGGCCAGAACGCGCCGGTTGTCCTCGCCGATCCTGTGGCCCGCATGGCGAATGGCGCCGGGCGTGTCCGAGAGCCTCGGCACCGGCGATGCCATGGCGACCCCACCCAGCTCGTCGTCGGGCGCCTTCACGATCATGCCCCGCGCGCGGTATTGCGGATCGCCGAAGATGTCCGCAATGGTGAAGATGCGCGTCGCCGGCACGCCCGCGGCATGCAGCACCCGCTCCAGCTCCTCGAGGTCGTGCGCCTGCGCCCAGCGACCGATGAGCTCGTCGAGCTCCTCGTGGTGGTGGGAGCGGTCCACGGCGCGCACGAAGCGCGCGTCCTCGGCCAGCCTGGGTGCCTGCATCACCTGCGCGAGGCGGCGAAACACGGCGTCGCCCGGCGCCGTGATGTGGATGAACTGCCGGTCGCGGGTGGCGAAGAGATTGTTGGGCGTGCTGTCGGGCAGGCGCGAGCCGGCACGATTGGCGATGAGCCCCAGCTTCTCGTAGGCGGGGATGTGCGGCTCCATGAAGCTGAAGGCGCACTCGTAGAGCGCGCTGTCCACGACCTGCCCCTTGCCCGTCTTGCCGCGCGCGAGGAGCGCCATCACCGCGCCGAAAGCGGCGTAGAGCCCGGTGATGTAGTCGGTGATGGACACCGCCACGCGCGAGGGCGGCCGGTCGGGATCGCCGGTGATATGACGGATGCCGCTCACCGCCTCGCCGATCACCCCGTAGCCGGCGCGCTGGCTGTAGGGTCCCGTCTGGCCGTAGCCGCTGATGCGCACCATCACGATGCCCGGGTTGAGGCGCTGCAGGTCCTCGTAACCCAGGCCCCATTTCTCCAGCCCGCCGGGACGGAAATTCTCCACCACGAGGTCGCACTTCGCGGCGATGCGGCGTACCGCGTCCTGGCCTTCGGGCGTGCGCAGGTCCACCGAGATGAGGGACTTGTTGCGGAAGATGCTCGCCGCATAGAGCGACTTGCCGTGGAAGCGCTTGCCCATGGAGCGCACCGCGTCGCCCTCGGCGGGCTCGACCTTGATCACCTCGGCGCCGAAATCGGCGAGCAGGCGCCCGCAGAAGGGCCCGGCGACGGTTGAACCCATCTCGAGAACGCGGTAACCCGAGAGCGGGCCGGCGGACGGAGCGGGCGAGACGGGGGACGAGGTATCGGACATGGGGGAGCGGCCATTCTGGGCCGCGGGCCGGCGCGGCGTCAACGATTTTGTCGACACGAATGTTGACACTCCTTCGCAGCCCTTGTACGGTTGCCCGATGGCCGCAGCCCGCCCCACCCGCTCCCGCACCGCGACCGCGCGCAAGGCGCCGGCCGCGCAGAGCGCCCGCGACATCTTCGAGGCGTTGCGCGCCCGCATCGGCCAGCAGCAGATCGCGCCCGGGTCCAAGCTGCGCGAAACCGAGCTCGCGACCGAGTTCGGCGTCTCCCGAGCGCGCGTGCGGGATGCCCTCGCCGCCCTGCAGCAGCGCGGCCTGGTGGCGCGCGAGCCCAATCGCGGCGCGGTGGTGATGCGCCTCGACCTCTCGCAGGTGTTCCACATCTTCGAGGTGCGCGAGGTGCTCGAAGGGTTGTGCGCGCGCCTCGCCACGCAGAACGTCCCCGCGGAGCGCTGGCGCGGCGAGCTGGCGACGTTCAAGGGGCCGATGAAGCAGCTCATCGCGCGCGGCGACCTGGAGGGCTACATCGAGCGCTACGAGGTCCTGCGCCGCTCCATCATCGAGGCCGCGGGCAACTCGGTGGCCGCCGAGATGCTCGACATCATCTACGAGAAGACCCAGGTGCTGATCCGCCGGATCATCATCCTGCCGGGGCGCGCGGAGGTGGGCCGCCGGCAGCACGTGGCGATGCTCGAAGCCATGGGCCGCGGCGATGCCGACGAGGCCGAGCGCGCCCGCAGGGCGGTGCTGCGCAGCGCCAGGGCCGCGGTCGAGCAATACCAGCGCTTCATCCTCTGAATTCCATGACCGACAAGCCCACCGAAACCCCCGACCCCCTGCGGGAGCGCCGCGAGCGCCTCGAAGCCGACTTCACCCGCCGCGCGGCCAAGGCGCGCGCCATGGGCGGGGCGGCGAAGCTCGCCAGGCGGGCGGCCGCCGGCTTCCTCGACGCGCGCGCACGCCTCGACCTTCTCGTCGATCCCGGCACCTTCATCGAGTCCGGGCTCTTCACCACCTCGGCCAACACCGCCGACCGCGACAAGTCCGCATGCGACGGCAAGGTGTCGGGCTTCGCCCGCATCGCCGGCCGCGACGTGGCGCTGGTGTCCAACGACTTCACCGTCTTCGGCGCATCCAGCGGGGCTACGAATGGCCGCAAGATGGCGCACATGAAACGGGTCGCCACGCAGCGCGGCATGCCGCTCATCTTCCTGGGCGAGTCCTCGGGGGCGCGCATGCCCGACCACATGGGATCGCGCGGCATGGGCACCCTCCTCGGCAACGACGCCAGCCAGTACCAGCGCCTGCGGGAAATCCCCTGGGTGTCGGCGACACTCGGCCCCTGCTACGGCTCCTCGTCGTGGTACGCGGTGATGGCCGACTTCAACGTGATGCGCAAGGGCGCCGTGCTCGCGGTCTCCAGCTCGCTGCTCGCGTCGCTGGCGGTCAAGCAGGAGGTGGATCCCCAGGAGCTGGGCGGCTGGCAGCTCCATGCCGAGGTCACCGGCTTCGCCGACATGGTCGTGGACAGCGACGAAGAGGCGCTCGAGACCGTCAAGCGCTTCCTCGACTACCTGCCCTCGCACCACAACGAAGCCCCACCGGTGCGGGCGGTTCCCGCCGGCTCCGGCGCGCAGATGGGCGAGGTCCTCCGCCACCTTCCCATCAGCCGCACGCAGGTCTACGACGTGCGCAAAGTCGTCCGCGACGTGGTCGACCGCGACAGCTTCTTCGAGCTGAAGCCGCGCTTCGGCAAGGTGGCCACCACTGCGCTCGCGCGCCTCGACGGCCGCACCGT
>JBKJTM010000385.1:0-4999 GCA_046590805.1 Usitatibacter sp. | reverse complement strand
CCGGCGGCCCGATGCTCAAGCAGGCGCGCGAGCTCGGCATCAAGGCGACGTTCGCCTTCGGCGACGGCGCGTGCACCGACGAGATGGCGGGGCTCGCGGGTGCCGCGGGCGAGGGGCTGGCTTGCTCGCAGGCGGGGCTGCCGGCCTCCGCCGCGAGCAGGGAGTTCCTCGACGCCTTCACCGCCAAGTACGGCCCGACCAAGCTCTACGCGCCATTCTTCTACGACGCCGCCAACGTCGTGATCGAGGCGATGAAGCGCGCCGATTCGGTCGACCCGGCGAAATTCACCGCGGAGATCTACAAGGTGAGCCTCACCGGCGCCACCGGCAAGATCGAGTTCGACGCCAAGGGCGATCGCAAGGACGCCGAGATGACGATCTTCCGCATGCAGGCGGGGCAGATCGTGCCGGTGGCGATCGTGAAGGGCGGCGTGATGACGCCGTTCCGCTGACGCTCGATGGCGTCCACCGGGGCAGACGTCGCGCATGGCCCGGCCTTCTATCAGGACGGCCTCACGGGTTTCCGCGCGCTTGCGGCGGCCTGGGTGATGCTCTTCCACTTCAACAGTTTCGCGGCGCCGAAGGTGATCGCGGTGGACTTCTTCGGCCGGGACCTTCACCTGCATCCGCTGCTGACGGTGGGCTGGGTGGGGGTCGACCTCTTCTTCGTGCTGTCGGGGTTCCTGCTGGCGACCCACCTGCTGGATGCCATGGCGCGCGGGCGCCCGGGCGTGCTGCAAAGGTATTTCGCCGCGCGGGTGCGGCGCGTGTTCCCCGCCTACTGGGTCCAGATCGCGCTGCTCTTCATCGCCGCCGTGTGGGCGGCGAAGGCGATTCCCGAGTGGGCGCGCTACATCCCGCTGCACATCCCGATGCTGCACTTCGTGAGCGAGCGCGCGAGCTTCTCGATCAACAACGTCTACTGGACGCTGCCGATCGAGTTCTCGTTCTACCTGTGCCTGCCGCTGATCGCCTACTACCTGCTGCGCGCCGAGCGGCGCGGGGGGCGGTCATCGTGGCTGATGCTCTTCGGGCTCTACGCCGCGATCCTGGTCCTGGTGTGGTGCTACCGCTACGCGATGTTCCGGCACTTCGAGGCGAGCGCGGTGAACGTGATCGTGTGGGCCACGAGCCAGCTGCCGGGAACGCTCGACGTCTTCATGGCAGGCGTGGTCGCCGCCACGGCGCTTCGCTGGCTGCGCATGCGGGGGGCTCCCTGGCCGCGTTCGCGGGAGCGCCTCGTGTCCACAGCGCTCGCCGCCGTGGGCCTGGCGGGGATCGTCGCCATGATGTATTTCCTCGACAGCCTCTACGCGGTGTACTGGAAGGGTCACTGGGCGCTCTTCGTGTGGCATTCGATCACCGCGGGGTTCATCGCGATGGTGGTGGCGGGCATCGCGATCTCCGGCCCGCTCACGCACGCGCTGTTCGAGACGCGGGTGATGGTGTTCCTCGGCACCATCAGCTACAGCATCTACCTGTGGCATTACCCGATCGGGTTGTGGGCGATGCGCACCTTCGATGCGCCCGAGATAGGCGTCGCGGCCTTCTGCGCGCTCACCATTCCGCTGGTCCTCATCGCGAGCGCCGCATCGTATTACCTCGTCGAACGGCCGTTCCTGCGCAAGGCACGGTGATCAGAACGACCCGATTGCCTTTGCCTGCGCGAGAAGCTCCGTGGCCCGGGCCGGGGAGAGATCGCCGACGGGCCGGATCAGCAGGTGCGGATCGGCCGTTTCCCTGAAGCCCGCGGCGAGGTCGACCGCTTTCGCGCGCGCGTCGCCGCAATGGCCGAAGTACGCCTCGAGCCCCGCCTCGAATCGCGCGAAGCAGAAGCCGAGCATGTGGAAGAGCAACCCGCCCGCTTGCGTCACCGCCGTCCGCTGGGCGGGGCTCATGGCGCGCAGCACGTTGCCATCGGTGCAGCCGCCGCCCACCAGGCCGATCGTGCGCTGCTTCCACAGGTGGAGGTATGAGGCAACCGCGCGGGTGCCGTCCGCGCGCAGGTGAAAGCAGAGGAGGTGGTGGCCGAAATCCGGTGGCGGGGCGCCGAACTTGCGAATGAAGAGCGGCTCCGCGAGCCGCCCGCCGCCCTCGACCTCGGCGATGTGGAGGAAAGGGTCGAGCCGCGGATCGATGACGAAGGCCATGCAAAGGTATTCTAGCGAACATGCAGCGCGTCTCGGTCCTCACCTTCCACTGCGGCAACGCGGCCGACTTCCGCGCCCTGCCGGAGATCCTCGAATATCTGCGCGGCTCGGGGGTTGCATTCGTGCCCCTGCGGGCGGTCGCCGAACACCTGGTCGCCGGCCGCCTCGACGCGCTCCCCGAACGAACCTGCGCGCTCACGTTCGATGACGGCATGGACATGGACTTCGTCGATCTCGACCACCCCGTGCACGGCCCGCAGCCGTCGTTCCATTCGATCATGAGGGACTTCGACCGGCGCCATGGCGGGGGTACCGGGATCCACGCGACCAGCTTCGTCATCGCTTCCCCGCTCGCGCGGGCCGTGCTCCAGGAGCGCGACATGCTCGGCCTGCCGTGGATGAGCGACCGCTGGTGGCAGCCCGCGGTGGCATCGGGATACTTCCACGTCGCCAACCACAGCTGGGACCACCTCAGCGCCTCGCTCGACTACGTGCGGCAGCGCGAGCAGGCCAAGGGAGACTTCTCGCGCATCGACTGCCACCAGGACGCGGACTGGCAGGTGCGCTGCGCCCGCGAGATGATCCTGCGGATCGCGCCCAATCCGGGCGCGGACCTGTTCGCGTATCCGTACGGGCATCGGTCACGCTACCTGCTGGAGGAGTACTTCCCCGGGCACGCCGAGGAGCATGGCACCCTGGCGGCGTTCACCGGCGAGCCGGAGCCGGTCACGCCGTCCAGCTCGCGCTGGGAGATTCCCCGCTACATCTTCGGCAACCACTGGCGCGAGATGCACGAGCTCGCGCGGATCGTGGCCGGTTGAGGGCCGGCCGTGGCGGTCCTCAGGCCGCCGCGAGTCGGTGCAGCTCGGCGGCGATGGCTTCGCGCGACTCGGGAGCCTCGATGGCGGCGCCGTTCACCACGAAAGCATCCTCCGCGCGCGCGCCCAACGTCGTCACGCGCGCGTCGATCAGGTTCAGCTCGTGCTTGAGGAACACGCGCGCGACCGCGGAGAGCAGCCCCGGCCTGTCGGCGCAGCTCACCGTCGCGAGCCAGCGGCCCGGCCGGCGGTCGGGCCCGATGTGGATCTGCGGCTCCACCGGGAAGTGCTTCACCCAGCGCGACACGCGCCCCGGCGCCGCGGGGTCGATGGGCGCCGCGGCGGCGATCTTCTCGGCGAGCCTGCCCTCGATCTTCTGGATCAGATCCCGGTAGTGCTCGCCGGCGCCGCGGGTGCGCGGCAGCACCTGGAAGGTGTCGAGCGCGAAGCCGTGTTGCGTGGTGTAGATCTTGGCCGCCACCACGTCGAACTGCATGCGCTCGAAGAACGCGGTGATGCGCGCGAAGAGGCCGGGCTGGTCGGGCGCGTACACCAGCACCTGCAGGCCCTCGCCGACGGGTGACAGCCGCGCGCGCACCAGGGGTTTCTCGGGCGTGGCCTTGTTCCACAGCGTGCGCGTGTGCCAGCCGATCTCCTGCGCCTCGAAGCGCTGGAAGTAGTTGTCGTCCAGGTGTTTCCACAAGCCCTCGTGCTTTCCCGGCGCGGGGACATACTGGTGGAAGATCTTCAGCGCCGCGTCCTTCTTGGCGGCGATCCACGAGGCGGCGTAGTCGGTCTCGCCGCGCAGCAGGCGCCGCGTGTAGCGGAAAAGATCCTCGAGGAGCTTTCCCTTCCACGCGTTCCAGACCGTGGGGCTGGTGCCGCGGATGTCGGCGACGGTGAGGATGTACAGGGCTGTGAGGGTGCGCTCGTCGCGCACCATCGTCGCGAAGCCCGAGATCACATCGGGTTCGCCGAGGTCCTGCTTCTGCGCGGTGGAGGACATCACCAGGTGCTGCTCCACCAGCCAGGCGACGAGATCGGCGTCCGCGCGAACCATGCCGTGAGCGCGGCAGAAGCGCACCGCGTCGGCCATTCCCAGGTGCGAGTGGTCGCCGCCGCGCCCCTTGGCGATGTCGTGGAACAGCGCCGCGAGATACAGCACTTCGGGGCGGTCGAACTCCTGCATCAGCTTCGACAGGAACGGGTACTCGTGGTCGAAGCGCGGGATGCGGAAGCGCCTGAGGTTCCGGATCACCATCAGGATGTGCTCGTCCACGGTGTAGACGTGGAAGAGATCGTGCTGCATCTGGCCGACGATGCGCCGGAAGGCCCAGAGGTAGCGGCCGAGGACGCTCGTCTCGTTCATCAGGCGAAAGGCGTGCGTCTGACCCTCGGCTGCCTTCAGGATCTTCATGAAGGTGGCGTGGTTCACCGGGTCGCGCCTGAACGTGGCGCTCATCAGGTGGCGAGCGTTGTAGAGCGCGCGCAGCGTCCGCGCCGACAGTCCCTTGGGCCCGACCGTCTGCTGGTAGACGAGGAAGGTCTCGAGGATCGCGTGCGGGTCCCGCTCGTAGAGGTCGTCGCTCGCGACCTCGAGCATGCCGCCCTTCTCGAGGAACTGGGCCGTGATCGGACGCATCGGCGCATCCTCGAGGCCGGAGATGCGCTCCTCGATGTTGAGCATCAGGATCTGGTTCAGCTGCGTCACCGCCTTGGCCGCCCAGTAGTAGCGCCGCATCAGCACTTCCGACACGCGCTGGCCGCGCTGGGCGACGAGGCCGAAGCTGTCGGCCACCGCGGTCTGCAAATCGAACACCAGCCGGTCTTCGCGCCGGCCCGCAACCATGTGCAGCCGTGCGCGGATCAGCTTGAGCAAGCCCTCGTTGCGTTGCAACTGCTTGACTTCGAACGGCGTCGCCAGGCCGTTGGCGGCCAGCTCGCTCCACGAGCGGCCCAGGCCTGCTGCGCGCGCGACCCAGATCAGCACCTGCAGGTCGCGCAAGCCGCCGGGGCTTTCCTTGCAGTTGG
>JBKJTM010000071.1:0-4767 GCA_046590805.1 Usitatibacter sp. | reverse complement strand
CCGGCAAGCGCGGCGGCGGCGGGGTGGTGAAGATCCTGATGTGGCAGGGCCCGACCCTGCTCAACCCGCACTTCGCGACCGGCACCAAGGACCAATACGGCAGCCGCATGTTCTACGAGCCGCTCGCGGCCTGGGACGGGCAGGGCAACCTGGTGCCGATCCTCGCCGCGGAAATTCCCAGCCTGCAGAACGGCGGCGTGAGCAGGGATGGCCTCTCGGTCACCTGGAAGCTCAAGAAGAACGTGCAATGGCACGACGGCAAGCCGTTCTCCGCGGACGATTGCGTCTTCAACTGGGAATACGCGGCCGACCCCGCGACCGCCGCCACGACCATCGGCAGCTACAAGGACATCAAGGTCGACAAGGTCGACAGCCACACCATCAAGGTCACCTTCGCGAAACCCACGCCGTTCTGGGCCGATCCGTTCGTGGGCGTGCGCGGAATGTTGATCCCGAAGCATCTCTACGACGGCTTCCGGGGGGCCAAGTCGCGCGATGCGCCGGCTAACCTCAAACCTGTGGGCACCGGTTGCTTCACTTTCAACGATTTCCGTCCCGGCGACCACATCTCCGGCAAGATCTTCACCGGATACCACGAGAGCACACGCCCGTTCTTCGACGCCTTCGAGATGAAGGGCGGCGGGGATGCGGTCTCGGCCGCGCGCGCCGTGCTGCAGACGGGCGAATTCGACTATGCGTGGAACATGCAGGTCGAGGACGAGATCCTCAAGCGCCTGGAGGCGGGCGGCAAGGGCCGCGTCCACATCGAGCCGGGCGGAGGCCTGGAGATGCTGCAGCTCAACTACACCGATCCGTGGAACGAGGTGGAAGGCGAGCGCGGCAGCCTCAAGAGCAAACATCCGTCGCTGTCGGACATGGCGGTGCGCAAGGCCATCAACCTGCTCGTCGACCGCCAGTCGATCCAGGACCACATCTACGGGCGCACCGGCATCGCCACCCGCAATTTCGTCAACAACCCGGCCCGCTTCACCTCCCCGGACAACAAGTTCGAGTTCAACATCGACAAGGCCAACCAGGCGCTCGACGCCGCCGGCTGGAGGCGCGGCGGCGACGGCATCCGCGCCAAGGGCAACGTGAAGATGAAGTACGTCTTCCAGACCTCGGTGAACGCGCCCCGCCAGAAGGTGCAGGCGATCATCAAGGCGGCCTGCCAGAAGGCCGGGATCGACCTGGAGTTGAAGTCGGTGGTCGCCTCGGTCTACTTCTCCTCCGACGTGGCCAACCCCGACACCTATACCAAGTTCTTCGCCGACATGCAGATGTACAACACCACGATGCCGCAGCCGGACCCGGAGATCTTCATCAACCAGTTCGCGTCGTGGGAAGCCTCCACCAAGGCGAACAAGTGGCAGGGCCGCAACATCACCCGCTTCATCAACGACGATTTCGACAAGACCTACCGTTCCGCGGAATCGGAGCTCGACCCGGTGAAGCGCGCGGCGATGTTCATCCGCATGAACGAGATCCTGATCGAGAACTGCGCGGTGATCCCGATCGTCAACCGCCCGGTGGTGAGCGCGCATTCGGGCAGGCTGCGCGCGCCGATGAGCGGCTGGGACAACGATGTGTGGCTGGTGAGGGACTGGTACCGGGAAGGCTGATTGTTCCCCGCTGTCTTCCCGGCGAAGGCCGGGACCCGATCATGGGGCCCCGGCCTTCGCCGGGGTGACGGCGCCGGGGTGACGACGCCGGGATGACGACGCCGGGATGACGACGCGGGGATGACACGGTAATGGGCAAGTACCTCATCCGCCGTCTATTGATCGCGATCCCGAGCCTCATCGGGATCAGCATCATCCTCTTCACGGTCCTGGCACTCGCGCCCGGGGACCCGTTCGAGGAGCTGGCGACCAATCCCAACGTGCCGGCCGAGGTGCGCGAGAACCTTCGCAAGCAGTTCGGCCTCGATGACCCGGTGATGGTGCGCTACGTGCGCTGGTTCGGCTCGATGGCGAAGGGCGACTGGGGCTTTTCGTTCGCCAGCCGCGTGGACGTGGACAAGCTGATCATGCAGCGCCTGCCGGTGACGCTGTTCGTCATCGGCTCCTCGCAGATCCTCGCGCTGCTGATCGCTCTTCCGATCGGGGTGTACGCCGCGACACGCCCGTATTCCATCTTCGACCAGGTGGCCAACACCCTGGCGTTCGTGGGCTTCTCGTTGCCCACTTTCTTCACCGGGCTGCTGTTCATCCTGCTCTTCAGCATCAAGCTCGACTGGCTGCCGTTCGTGTATCGAGCGGACATCAGCGAGACGGGTCTCATGTGGTGGTGGGTGCACTTCAAGCAGTCGATCATGCCGATCGCGGTGCTGGGCCTCTTCCAGGCCGCCTCGTGGACACGCTATGTGCGCTCCGCCGTGCTGGACGTGGTGCGCCTGGACTACGTGACCACCGCGCGCTCGAAGGGGCTCGCCGAGCGCACCGTGATCATCAAGCACGCGCTGAGGAACGCCCTGATCCCGGTGGTCACGCTGGTCGCGCTGCGGATGCCGGCGATCTTCGGCGGCGCCATCGTGACCGAGCAGATCTTCCGCGTGCCCGGGATCGGCTCGCTCCTCATCAGCGCGATCCTCGCCAACGACACCCCGGTGATCATGGCGGTGACCTTCGTGTTCGCGTGCCTGGTGATCCTTTTCAACCTCATCGCCGACGTGCTCTATGGCTGGCTCGATCCCCGCATCAGCTTCCGCTAGCGCCTCGAGCGGCGGCGCTGCGGTGCGCCCGCGCGTCGGCTGGGGCGCCGAGGCATGGCGACGCTTCCGCCGCCACAAGCTCGCCTTCGGCGGTGGGCTGATCCTGTTGATCATCCTGCTCGCGGTGCTTCTCGGGCCGTGGATATGGAAGGTGCCGATCAACGATATCGACTTCAACGCGCGCCTCGCGGGCCCGTCGTTGAAACATCCATTCGGCACCGACGACCTGGGCCAGGACCTCCTCGCACGCATGCTGTACGGCGGACGCATCTCGATCGCGGTCGGCTTCGCGGCGATGACCATCGCGATCCTGGTGGGCGTGGTGATCGGCGCGGTCTCGGGCATGGCGAGCGGCAAGGTCGACGCCGCGCTGATGTGGCTCACGGATCTTTTCCTGTCGCTGCCGGAGCTGCCGCTGCTCCTCCTCATCATCTATCTCTTCCGCGACTCGCTGAAGAAGATCGTCGGGCCCGAGATGGGCGTCTTCATCCTGATCGTGATCGTGATCGGCGGCTTCCGCTGGATGCCGGTGGCGCGGCTCGTGCGCGCGCAGTTCCTGTCGCTGCGCGAGAAGGAGTTCGTCGAGGCCGCGCGCGCGCTCGGCGCATCGCCCTTCCGGCTGGTGGTGAAGCACCTGGTGCCCAACTCGATGGGCCCGGTGATCGTCGCCGGCACCATCGACGTGGCCGCGGCGATCATCGCGGAGTCGACGCTCTCGTTCCTGGGGCTCGGCTTCCCGCCCGACATCCCCACCTGGGGCCGCATCCTCTTCGACGCCAAGGACTACCTCGACGTGGCTCCTCACTGGGCGCTCTTCCCCGGCACCCTCATCTTCCTTACCGTCCTCTCGATCAACTACCTCGGCGACGGACTGCGCGACGCGCTCGATCCGAGAAGGGTCATGTAGTGGCGATCGGACAGGGGCGGGGAGAAGCTCCCCTGCTGCAGATCAAAGGCCTCAAGACCCATTTCAAGACCGACGACGGCATGGTCCATGCCGTCGACGGCGTGGACATGCACGTCGCGGAGGGCGAGACGCTGGGCGTGGTCGGCGAGTCCGGCTGCGGCAAGAGCGTCACGGCTTTCACCGTCATGCGGCTGGTGCCGATCCCGCCGGCGCGAATCGTCGCGGGCGAGATACTCTGGAAAGGACGCAATCTCCTCGCCCTTTCGGATGCGGAGATGCGCAAGATCCGGGCGAAGGAGATCGCGATGGTCTTCCAGGAGCCGATGACCTCGCTCAATCCCGTCTACACGGTGGGCGAGCAGATCGCCGAGGTGGTGCGCCTGCACGAGAACGCGGGGCGCAAGGCGGCGATGGAGCGGGCGACCGAGATGCTCAGGCTGGTGCGCATCCCGCATCCCGAGCAGCGCGTGCGCGACTTCCCGCACCAGTTCTCCGGCGGCATGCGCCAGCGCGTGATGATCGCGATGGCGCTGTCGTGCAACCCGAAGCTGCTGATCGCCGACGAGCCCACCACCGCGCTCGACGTCACCATCCAGGCGCAGATCCTCGACCTGCTGAACGACCTGAAGGACCGCCTGGGGATGTCGGTCATGCTCATCACGCACGCCATGGGCGTGGTCGCGGAAACCGCGCAGCGTGTGGTGGTGATGTATGCGGGCAAGGTGGTGGAGGAGGCGAGCGTGGCCGACCTCTTCGGCTCGCCGCGCCATCCGTATACCCAGGGCCTGATCCGCTCGATTCCGCGCATCGATACCGCCGCCCTGCAGAAGAAGCGGCTGGAGACGATCGGCGGTGTGGTGCCGAGCCTGCTCGATCCACCGATGGGCTGCCGCTTCGCCGCCCGCTGCCAGCACGCGCAGCCGGAGTGCATCGCCGAGACTCCGCCATTGCGCCACGTCGCTACGGGGCATTCGGCAGCATGCATCTTTGCCGAGCTGTCGACCGAGCAGCGTCCGCCGCGCTCGCTTCCGCTCGGTGTCGGCATGGGCGCGCCCGCGGCGCAGGTGGCCTGATGGCGGACACGCTGCTCAAGGTCAAGGGGCTGAAGAAGTACTTCCCGATCCGCGGCGGCATTCTCGCGCGCGAG
>JBKJTM010000064.1:0-2547 GCA_046590805.1 Usitatibacter sp. | reverse complement strand
GTTGGCTTTCCATCTCAATGCCTACAACGCGCTGGCGATGCATAGCGTCATCGAGGCGGGCATTCCCGCGAGCCTCGAGGGCTGGCGCAAAGTGAGCTTCTTCATGCTGCGCAAGGTGCGGGTGGGCGGAGAGGCGATTTCGCTCTACGAGTACGAGAACCGTGTGATTCGGGCCCTGGGCGACGCCCGCATCCACTTGGCCCTGAACTGCATGTCGGTGAGCTGCCCGCGACTGCCGCGCGAGCCGTTCCTCGCCAGCACGGTGCAGACGCAGCTGGAGCGCGAAGCCAGGCATTTCTTCAGCGAACCGCGCAATGTCCAGGTCGATATGCGGGAACGGGTCGTGCGCCTGTCCGAGATACTGAGGTTTTATAGCGCCGACTTTCTGGCGGCCGCGCCCTCGTTGACGGCCTACGTCAACCGCTACGCGGTGGACAGGATTCCGGAAACCTTCGAGGTGGAGTTTCTCGACTACGACTGGACCATCAACGGGCAACCGTAGCGGCCGGCCACATCAGGGCAGTAACCGCCGCATCGCCCTTCGCACCTTGACCTGATCCTTCTCGGCAATCCGTCCGAGCTTCCCGTCGACGAGACGATGGTCGAGCGTGAAGAGCTTGAACCGCAGGATCGACGGCGCGGGAAGCCCGGCCGCCTTCAGATCGCCGATCGGAACATCCAGCGGCCACGGCGCTTACAACAAGCAGGAGTTGCAGCCTCGTCGAACATGCAGGGAACCTATGCCGGCCGTCCACCTGAAAGCATGCGCTTGAGCTCTCCGCTCCGCACCAACTTGTCTAGGTCGCTCGCCCCGCCCACCAGCACGCCCTTGACGAACACCATCGGGAACGTCGGCCACCCGGTCCACATCTTGAGGGCGTTGCGTGGCCGCCATTCGCTCAGGTAGCTGCCGTAGGTAAGGTACTTGTAGGCGATGGCCTCGGCGTCGAGGAGCTTGCGCGCCTTCTTCGGCACCGGGTTGATACCCATGCCGACCACGACCACGTCGTTGCGGGCGATGGCGTCCTTCACCTCGCCCACGATGCCGGAGTGGTGGTTCGCGACCTTGTCGCGGATGGCGGGGTGAATGTGGTCTTCGGGGAGGATGGGACGGGGCATGGAGGACTCCGGGATGGCGGACGATGACAGCCTACGCTCGTGCAAACTACTCACCGATATCCTCGTTCCAGGCCTCCGGGTGCTCGTGGATGAAGCGCCGCATCATCTCGATGCAGCGCACGTCCTGGACCACATCCACCTGCACCTGGCGCGCGCGCAGCAGTTCCTCCTCGCCCAGGAAAAGTGACGTTCTCGCCGACTACGACGCGAGGAATCCCGTAGAGCAGGATCGCCCCCGAGCACATCGCACAGGGCGAGAGGGTCGTGTAAATGACACTGCGCCGGTACACGGCGGCGGGTAGCCGGCCGGCGTTTTCCAGCGTGTCCATTTCGCCGTGCAGGATGGCGCTACCGCGCTGCAGGCGGCGGTTGTGGCCGCGCCCGATGATTTTGCCCTCGTGAACCAGGACCGAGCCGATGGGAATGCCACCCTCGGCCAGCCCGGCCGCGGCTTCGGAGACAGCGGCGTCCAGATGATCGTCCATCGATGTTCCCTCCTGGCTAGCGGACTGGGCATCGCCGCATGCGCGTCGTCGCACAGGGCCATCTGCTGGGCTTGACCATGAAACGGGCGCTGCGCTCATCACAGCACGAACTGGGACTGGTCGTGCTGCGTGTCCCCGAACTCGAATGGAAGCGCTCATTTGGCGCCATCACGCGCGCGGGCGGCTATCTGCCGCCGTCGGGCAGAAGGGTCCTGGAGCTTCTTGGCGCGGCGTGGCGCGCCTGAACCAACCACTTTAGACTTCGCCGAAGATCGCCAACCGGGCCCCGGCCCATTGCCGCAAATGCGGCGGCCGGGGCGACGAGCATCAAGCGGCCTGCCTCACCACGCCTTTGGCCTTCTCGAAGGTGAACACTCCGCCCTTCACGTTCACCTCGATCACGTCCTTCGGCCCGAACTTGCCCTCGAGGAGCGCCTTCGAGAGCGGGTTCTCGATCTGCTGCTGGATCGCGCGCTTCAGCGGCCGCGCGCCGTACACCGGATCGAACCCCGCCTTGGCGAGCTCGTTCACCGCGGCATCGCTGATGAGGATGTCCATCTCCATCGCGCGCACGCGCTTCTCGAGGTCCTTCAGCTGCACGCGGGCGATACTGGCGATGTCGGCCTCGTCGAGGGCATGGAAGACCACGATCTCGTCGATGCGGTTGATGAACTCCGGGCGGAAATGGCTCTTTACCTCGCCCATCACCGCGAGCTTCACCACCTGGTAGTCGTTGCCGGCCATCGACTGGATCATCTGCGAGCCCAGGTTCGAGGTCATGACGATCACGGTGTTCTTGAAGTTCACGGTGCGGCCCTGCCCGTCGGTCATGCGCCCGTCGTCGAGCACCTGCAGCAGCACGTTGAACACGTCCGCGTGCGCCTTTTCGACTTCGTCGAGCAGGATCACGCTGTAAGGCTTGCGCCGCACCGCCTCCGTCAGG
>JBKJTM010000005.1:0-7447 GCA_046590805.1 Usitatibacter sp. | reverse complement strand
CCGGCAAGCGCTTGCCGCTCGTCGCCCGGATCGAGATCACCGTGATCGAGGAGCACCAGCCGCGCTGGCTCGCGTTCCTGAATGCCGAGCACGACTTCATCCGCTCGGTGCCGGTGGAGTTCGTCGAGATGGCGCTGCCCGGCGGCAAGCTCGCGCCCAACCTCGCCCGCCAGGGCATCCAGGTGCGCCCCGACGAGGTCGCGTGGATCACCTACACGACCTTCAACATGCAGGATCCGGTGGTCGGCGGCTACACGCCGGAGAAGGTCGCGCTGCGGCGCGCGATCTCGCTCGCCTACCCGGTGCACGAGGAGATCGCGATCGTCTACAAGAACCAGGCGATCAAGATCGATTCACCGATCGCGCCCGGCATGGCGGGCTACATCCCCGAGGCCAGCCCCACGCTCGAGTACAGCCCGGCCAGGGCCAAGGCGCTGCTCGACATGTACGGCTACCTCGACCGCGACGGCGACGGCTTCCGCGAGATGCCCGACGGCTCGCCGCTCGTGATCGACCAGGCTTCCAACCCGATCCAGCGCGACCGCCAGCGCAACACGCTCTGGCGCCGCGCCATGGAGGACATCGGCATCCGCATGACCTTCAACAAGGTCGAGAAGATGCCCGACCTGCGGCAGCAGGCGAAGGCGGGCAAGGTCCAGTCGATGACCTACGGCTGGATCGCGGACTACCCCGACGGCGAGAACTTCCTGCAGCTCTTCACCACCAAGTCGATCGGCAGCGCCAACTACACGATGTTCTCGCTGCCGGAATACGACGCGCTCTACGAGCGGGTGAAGATCATGCCCGACTCCCCCGAGCGCACCGCGCTCTACCGGCGCATGGTGCACATCCTCTGGGTGTACAACCCGTGGCGGGTGAACTCGATGTTCCAGTACACCATCCTCATCCACCCCTGGCTCAAGGGGTACAAGAAGCATCCCTTCGGCCACGAGCCGTACCGCTACATCGATATCGAGCCGGAGGCGGCGAGGCGGACTAGCGGTCGGTGACCAGGGTCGCGAGCGGCGCGGCCGACGTGCCCAGCAGGTAAACCGTGTGCACGGTGCCGTCGGCCAGCGCCCCGGTGTTGAGCGCGGCGATCACCCGAGTGCCGTCCGGGGTGGTAAAGGTCACGGTGTTGTCGGCGGCGGGCACCACCGTCACGTACGCCGTGGCGCTCCCGGCCACGAGAGATTGCGCGCGGCTCACGAAGTTGACCAGCACGTTCACCGGGACGTTGTCGCCCAGCGCGTTCACGACACGCAGCCGCGCCGAAGACGGCGCGGGGACGGTGTTGTCGTCGGCGAGCAGCAGCAGACGTGGCTGCGCCGCGGTGCCCCAGGCGAGTGCCGAGTGGTCGCGCGCGGCCTCGAGCGTCGCGGTGAGCGAAGCGAGCGCGGTGCCCGGCACGTTGGTCGCCTCGACCTGCAGCGCGCGCGAGCCCGAAGCGGTCTCGGCGTACGCGGACGCCTGCCGATACACGAGGGCGGACTGCACCGCGGCGCCTGCAACCTTGAGGTCCAGTATCGCGCCGGGAATGCCGTTCACCAGGCGCACACGCGCGCGCGCGTTGGCGAGCACGCTGCCGCCCGAGGCGCGGAGCAGCGCAGCGTTCACGAGGCGGCCGCTGCGGGCCGGGTAGATCGCCAGGGTCGCGCGCTCGCCCGAGGCGAAGTCGACCGCCGTCGACCGGTACACGACATCTTTGGTTCCGGTGAGCGTGAAGATGATGACACGGCTCCCCGCATCGAGCTCGGTGTAGTCGATGAGACCCGCGTACGACATGCCGGCGAATGCGGGGGTGGCGGCGGAGATGTCGTCCGTGCCTACATAGATGTCGTAGATGGCGGAGTCGAACGACAGGTTGAGCGCGCGCAGCTTGAACTTGCCCGAGGCCGAATCGCTGGCATCGTCGTTGAGGGCCACCGCCGCGACCGTGCCGCGCAGCCCGCGCAGGAACACCGTCTGGCGCACGCCTCCGATGAAAACGACGTTGCTCTGGGAGATGATCGCCTGGGTCGTCGTGGAGCGCACCTTGACGACGCGGGTGCCCTGGTCGATCTCGGAATAGCCGGTGAGCGTGCCCGGCGCCACCGCGCCGGCGACCACGCCGTCGCTCACCAGAAGGTCGAGCGGCTCGGAATCCACGACGGCGTTGAAGGTGCGCACGCGGACCTGCTCGGCCCCGCTGCTCGATCCGCCGCAGCCGGCGAGGAAGGTCGCGGCCGCGGCGAGCGCGGCCAGCCAATGGGTGAGGTTTCTTTTCGTCATGGGTTCCGCAGCCTCAACGATCGCGGACCACCCGCGTGGAGAGCGCGGATGCGGTGCCGAAGAGATAGATGGTGTACACGCCGTTGGCGGCCAGGGTCACGCTGCCGGTGGAAGCGGCCACCGCCCCGCCGGCGAGGAGGTCGATCGTCTGCGCCTCGGTCGCGGTGACGGAGACGTACGGCGACTTCGCGTCGGCGGCGAGCGCGGTCACGGCTGAAGCGCCGTTGCGGCGCACGTCCACGGCCAAGCCGTCGGCACGCATGTTGGCGAAGCGCAGGCGCGCGAGGCCGGCGACAGGCGAGGTGTTGTCGTCGGCGAAAAGGAGCAGCCGCGGGCTGGCGGCCGTGCCCGCCGCGACGACGGTGAGGTCCCGCGCCGGCTGCAGGGTCGCGGCAAGCGTGGCGGCCGAGGTGCCCGGCACATTGGCGGGCTCCAGCCGCAGCGTCCGGGCGCCCGACACCGTGGTCGCGTAATCGGAGGTGCCCTGGTAGGGCACGCTCGCGAACACCAGGGTGCCGTCGACGCGGAAGTTGTACGGAGTCGATCCGGGGACGGCGTTCACCGCCTTCAACCGCGAGAGCGTGTTCGCGAGGGCGCGCGATTCACCCAGGGTCGGCAGCAGCACCGCCGCCACCAGCTTGCCGCCTGCCGAGGACAGCGCCGCGATCGTGGCGCGCGTGTTCGTGGAGAATTCCTGCGGCGCGGCCTGAAACACCACCTCCTTGGTGCCGTTCACGGTGATCGTGATCGCGTAGGTGCCGGCGTCCAGGTTCACGTAGGTGCCCGCCGCGGAGAACGGCACGCCCGCGAGCTGCGGCGTGGAGGCCGATATGTCCGTGGTTGGCGTGAGGTAGAGGTCGAGGGCGCCGGACTCGGGCGCCGAGCCCAGCAGCCGCAGGCGAATGCGCCCCGAGGTCAGCTGCGCGTTGTCCTCGTTCATCGGCACCA
Source organism: Usitatibacter sp. (assembly GCA_046590805.1). Taxonomy (GTDB): domain Bacteria; phylum Pseudomonadota; class Gammaproteobacteria; order Burkholderiales; family Usitatibacteraceae; genus Usitatibacter. The sequence continues at coordinate 4,228 of JBKJTM010000005.1, read as the reverse complement.
CCGAGGGCGCCGCGCGCGTGCCCTGAGCCACCATCGTGTAGATGCCGTTGGGTCCAAAGTTGCCCTCGACCTGCGCGATCACTTCGCCGGTGGTGGTGGAACGCACCTTCACGACTCGCGAGCCGAAGGGCAGGTTGGTGTAGAGGCCGGCGGAACCGAACGCAACCCCGGGGGAGCTCACGCTGTCGTCGATGAGAATCTCGAGGGGCTCGGATCCCGCGACGGCGTTGAACAAGCGCACATCCACGGAGTTCTGCGGGCGGCCGGAGCCACCGCAACCGGCCAGGAACACCAGGGCGAGCAGGGAAAGCAGCAGATACCGAAACCTCATCGGTTCACGTCTCTTAAGGGGGTCGATACCGGATTCTAATGCACGCGCGTTAACATCTCCCATGGCCGCCGCCCCGCTACCCGCAGAGAACCGCCCGAGCCGGGCGGGCACCGCGCTCACGCTGGCGCTGGTGCTGGTGCTCGCGTTCCAGCTCGCGTACTGGACCTGGGCGTTCCTGTCGCCGCCAAAGGTCGCGGCCACCGCGCCGTCGCGCGCCGATGTCGACCTCGCCGCGATCGCGCGCATGTTCGGCGCAGCGCCACCCGCCGGTTCCGCCGCATCGACCTCGGGCCTGCGCCTGAAAGGCGTCGTCGCGCCCACGCCCGGGGTAGCGGCCTCGGCGATCTTCTCCACCGGCTCGGGACGCGACATCGCGGTGTACGTGGGCCGCGAGGTGCAGCCCGGGGTGAAGCTCGCCGAGGTGCACCGCGACCACGTGATGGTGTCGCGCGGCGGCGCCGGCGAGCGCATCGACCTCGAGGCCGCGCGCTCCCTGGCCGGCGCCTCGCCCCATGCCGGCGCGCGCCCGGGCTTCCGGCTCAACGTGGCGAGCACCGGGGCGAATGCGTTCACGCTCTCGCGCAAGGAGCTCGACGATGCCCTGCGCGATCCGAACCAGCTGAACTACCTCGGCGCCCTGGGTACCCCTCCCGGGGGTGGCGTGCGCATGGAGCAGGCACCGGCCGGGAGCCTCGCCGCCAAGCTCGGACTCCAGCCCGGCGACATCATCCGCAAGGTGAACGGCCAGGCGGTCGCGTCCCAGGGCGACCTCGCCCGGGTCTACACCCAGTTCAACTCCCTTTCCCTGGTCCAGGCCGAGGTGCAAAGAGGGGGTAGTACGGTGCAGCTCTCGTACTCGGTTCAGCCTTAGGGTCGTTTGGAGTCTGCCCTTCAAGCCATGAGCAGATTTCGCGGCGGGGTAGCCTCAGCCACGAAATCGGCGCAAAATGCCCCGATAAATCAAAGGTAAAGCCCCAAATCGTGACAAGGTTTCTAGCATCTTTTGCCGCTCCCCGGCTTGCTGCCGCCGTCCTCACTCTTTTGCTGGCGGGCCCCGGCTTTGCCCAGACTCCCGCCTCCGACGAAAAAATCACCGTCAACTTCGTCAATGTCGACATCCAGTCGGTGATCAAGACCGTCGGCCAGCACACCGGCAGGAACTTCATCCTCGACCCGCGGGTGACCGGCACGGTGAACATCGTCTCCGACCGCCCGGTGTCGAAGGACATGCTCTACGACCTGCTGCTCTCCACGCTGCGCGTGCAGGGCTACACGGCGGTCGAAAGCGGCGGCTTCGTGAAGATCGTGCCCGAGGCCGAGGGCAAGACCAGCGGCGGACCCATCGGCGGAGCGACCGGACGCGGCATGGGCGATCGCATCGTGACCCAGGTCTTCATCCTGCAGAACGAGAACGCGGTGCAGCTGGTGCCGGTGCTGCGCCCGCTGGTGACCGCGAACAACTTCATCGCGGCATATCCCAACAACAACGCCATCGTCATCGTCGATTACGCGAGCAACGTGCAGCGCATCCAGCGGATCATCCAGTCGGTCGACCTGCCCTCCTCGGCCGACGTGCAGATCATCCGCCTGCAGAACGCCTCCGCGATCGACATCGCGCAGATGCTGAGGACCGTGGTGCCGGAGACCGGCGTGCCGGCGAACGCGCCCGGGACCACGCCGAAGGCGACGGTGGCGGTCGACCCGCGCACCAACAGCCTGATCGTGCGCACCGAGAGCGGGCAGGTGATGACGCGCATCAAGGCGCTGGTGATCGGCCTGGACACGCCCGGCGCCGGCAACAACAACATCTACACCGTGTTCCTTCGCAATGCCGAGGCGACGCGCATCGCCGATACGTTGCGCGGGCTGATGTCCGGCAGCGAATCGACCCGCACCACCAGCACCACCACGCCCACGGGGCAGACCGCCACGCAGACGACGGCGTCCACCAGCACCGGCGGGACCGCCGCCGCGGCCGCGCCGAGCTCGGTGATCCAGGCGTATCCGCCGACCAACTCGATCATCATCACCGCGAGCGAGCCGGTGTACCGGGCGCTGCGCACCGTGATCGATTCCCTCGACCAACGGCGCCACCAGGTCTACGTCGAGGCGCTGATCGTCGAGGTGTCCACCGGGCTCGCCGCGGAATTCGGCGTGCAGTGGAATGGCGCCAACGAGCGCAGCGACGGCCGCGTGGTCTTCGGCGGCACCAACTTCAGCACCACGCCCGGAGCCAACATCCTCGGCATCGCAAGCGGCGCGCTCGCGCCCGGCAACGGCCTCAACCTCGGCGTGATCCGCGGCACCATCAACATCCCGGGGCTGGGCGAGATCGCCAACCTGCAGGTGCTGGCGCGGGCGCTCGAGGGCGATTCCGGCGCCAACGTGCTCTCGACGCCCAACGTGCTCACCCTCGACAACGAGGAGGCGAAGATCGTCGTCGGCCAGAACGTCCCCTTCATCACCGGCAGCTACACGCCCACCTCGACCAGCGCCGCCAACCCGTTCCAGACCATCGAGCGCAAGGACATCGGCATCACGCTGCGCGTGACACCGCAGGTCTCCGAGGGCGGCGGGGTGAAGCTCAAGATCTTCCAGGAGGTCTCGAGCGTGACGCGCGACAAGTCGCTGGTGCAGTCCGCCGACATCATCACCAACAAGCGCTCGATCGATTCGACCGTGCTCATCGACAGCGGCCAGATCGTGGTGCTCGGGGGCCTGATCCAGGACGACCAGCAGGCGTCGGTCGACAAGGTGCCGTTCCTCGGCGACATTCCCTACCTCGGCTCGCTCTTCAAGTACGAATCGCGCAACCGCCGGCGCACCAACCTGATGGTCTTCCTGCGCCCGGTGGTGCTGAAGGACGACAAGGCGGCGGCCACGATCACCGCCGACCGCTACGAGTACATCCGCAACCTGCAGGGCGAGGCCGCGCTGCCGGCGGGCGGCCTGCTGCCGGAGCTCGGCATCAAGCAGCTGCCGCCGTTCGACGCGGCCCGCACGCAGCCGCTGGGCAAATAATTGACTCCGACACCAATTATTGAAATCGACTCCGACACCAATTTTCGATGACCGCACCGCTGGAACGCACCGTGAATCCCCGCGACCTCGACCCGCACACCGTGCGGCTGCTGCCCTACCCGTTCGCGAAGGCGAAGGGGGTGCTGGCGGCGCGGGTGGTGGGCAGCGCGCTCGAGGTGTGGATCCGGCCGTACCCGCAGGCCTCGACGCTCACGGAAGTGCGGCGCATGGCGAGCAAGCCGCTGAAGGAAGTGCTGCTCACGCCCGAGGAGTTCGAGCATTGCCTGGCGCTTGCGTACACTCGCGAGCCCTCGGCGGCCGAGACCATCGTCGAGGACATGGGCGAGTCGGTCGACCTGGCCAAGCTCACCGCGCAGCTGCCGGAAGTCGCCGATCTCCTCGAGACCGAGAACGACGCGCCGATCATCCGGCTGATGAACGCGCTCCTCACCCAGGCGGTACGCGAGGGCGCCTCCGACGTGCACCTGGAGATCTTCGAGTCGCGCGCGCTGGTCCGCTTCCGCGTCGACGGCGGCCTGCGTGACGTGGTCGAGCCGCGCCGGGGGCTGCATCCGGCGATGGTGTCACGCATCAAGGTGATGGCCTCGCTCGACATCGCCGAGAAGCGCCTGCCGCAGGATGGCCGCATCGCGTTGCGCATCGCGGGGCGCGCGATCGACGTGCGCGTGTCCACCATCCCCACGGCGAACGGCGAGCGGGTGGTGCTGCGCCTGCTCGACAAGCAGGCGGGCCGCCTCACCCTCGACGCGCTCGGCATGGCCCCGCACACGCGCGATGCGATCGACGCGCTGATCGGAGAACCTCACGGCATTCTGCTGGTCACCGGCCCCACCGGGTCGGGCAAGACGACGACGC
>JBKJTM010000431.1:0-5392 GCA_046590805.1 Usitatibacter sp. | reverse complement strand
ATCGTGGGCGCGCGCGACACCAATCCGGACGGCATCGTCACCTCGCGCGACCATCCCCAGTGGGTAGAGGGCGCCGACGCCGCCGGCGCCAATCGTGTCGAGCGCCTGAAATCGCTGCACGAGCACCTGAAGCGCCGCGGCGCGAATGTGGGTTTCGAGGAGCTGCCCGGCGTAGCGCACGACGTCGCGCCGGTGGCCGCGGCCGCGATCCGGTTCCTGGAGGCGCCCGCCTCCGCGGCCGCGGCAGGAAGGCGGGGTAATTCACGCGTTCGACCGCGGGATGGCTAGCTATCGTGGATTGGTCCGGGCTTGATCCTGATCAGGCGGCTGTCTCCTGCGCGAGCTCCACCGCGGCCTGGCGCAGCATGCCGACATCATTGCCTACGGTCACGAATCGATAGCCGCGTGCGAACGCGGCGCGCGCCGAGTCGCCGGGCACGAGCGCCCCGCCCAGCATCACGCCGCTCGAACGCGCCGACTCCTCCGCCGCGTGCATGAGCGCGCCCACCTCGGGATCGCGCCACTGGCCCATCCTGCCGATGCTGCCCGTGAGGTCGAGAGGCCCGATGAACAGCATCGAGATGCCGTCCACGCGCGCGATGGCGGGGATCGCCCGCACGCCGCGCTCGCTCTCGATCATCGCGGCGAGGAAGATCCTCTCCGCGTCGCGATGGCATGCCTCGGCGTGCAGGCCCCACGCGGCCGCGCGCGACACGGTGAAATGCGCGCCGCGGACTCCCTTGGGCGGATAGCGGCAGGCCGCGACGAACGCGGTGGCGTCCTCGGCGCTTTCCACGTTGGGCAGCAGCAGGCCCTCGGCGCCGCAGTCGAGCAGGCGCTTGATCGCCGCCGCATCGTTGCTGCCTACGCGCGCGAGGATAGTGGCGTCGCCCGCAGCCCGGATGGCGCGCATCTGGTGCACCGCGGTCTCGATGCCGCCGGGGGAATGCTCGTGGTCGATGATGAGCGCGTCGAAGCCCGCGAGGCCGAGCACCTCGGCCGCGTCGGGGCTGCCGAGGAAGAGCCAGGCCCCGCGGCAGGACCCGCCCGCCTCGAGCCGTTCGAGCAACCGATTGCGCGTCATGGATCTACTGGCGGTCGGCCGCGGTCGAGGGCCGCGACGACGTGCGCCAGCGATTGAGGTGGCGATAGACCGCGGCGGCGAGGCCGTCGGCGTCGCGGCGCCGCAACGCCTCGAGCATCTCGAAGTGGTCGTCGTCGCTGTCGCGCACCGACTTGCGCGCGTCCCAGAGGTCGCGGCGCCCCGGCATGCCGCGCTCGCGCAGGTCGCGGATCTGCTCCGCGAGCAGCGGGTTTCCGGCCATGCCGTAGAAGACTTTGTGCAGCTGGAAGTTCACCTCGCGCATGAGGTCGCGCCCGCCATCCTCGATGGCCGAATGAAACGCGTGCACCAGGCGGTCGAACTCGGCGATCTGCGCATCGCTCGCGCGCTGAACCACCAGCCGGCAGGCGGCGACCTCAAGCAGCGAGCGCAGCTCGAGCAGCAGCTCCCAGTCCTCGGCCGTGTGCTTGCACACGCGGTAGCCCCGGTTGGGCAGGTGCTCGAGCAGACCGCGCACCGAGAGCTCGGCGAGCGCGATGCGGACCTCGAAGCGGTTGACCCCGTAGGTCTCCTCGAGGTCGGCCTGCTTCAGCCACTCTCCGGGCGAATACTTGCCCGCGAGCAGGTCGGCCGTGAGCGCGTCGGAGAAACGTGCCTCCTTCTCGGCGTTCAACTCGGGCACGTCGGCAGCTCTCTGGGCCATGTCGTTGCGTTCGTGAGCGTCGGCTTGACGCGTTCAAAGGTGGTATCCATAATAGTAGCCAAAATGCCCTGCGTCAAATCCGAGCTGTCCAAGACCCTCCGCGTCGCCGTGGTGCAGAACTGCGCCACGCCCGACCATGACGCCAACATCGCGGGCCTGCGGGCCCAGATCCGCGAGGCCGCCGGACAGGGTGCCCGTCTCATCGCGCTGCCCGAGGCGTGCGAATTCCTCCACCCCGACAACGAAGCATTTGGCCGCCACGCGCGTGCGCTGGAAGAGGCGCCCGCTTCCGCGCAGATGGCCGAGGCGGCACGCGAGTCCGCGGCCTGGATCCTCGTGGGTTCGCTCTCGGTGCGCGCGGCCAACGGCAAGCTCGCCAACCGCTCGGTGCTCTACTCCCCGCAAGGCGACATCCGGGCGACTTACGACAAGATCAACCTCTTCGACGCGGCGCCCGGCGAGAAGGAAAGCCTGGAATCGCGCCTCTACGAGCGCGGCAAGACCGCCTTCGTGGTCGACATCGGGGCGGCGAAGCTGGGCCTGTCGATCTGCTACGACCTGCGCTTCCCGCAGCTTTACCGCGCGCTCGCACGGGCTGGGGCGCAGATTCTCGCGGTGCCCTCGGCCTTCATGCAGATCACGGGCGAGGCGCACTGGCATACGCTGCTGCGCGCCCGCGCGATCGAGACCGGATGCTTCGTGCTCGCCCCCGCGCAGTGCGGCAGCCCGCACGTGGGGCGCGAGAGCTACGGCCATTCGCTCATCGTGAACCCGTGGGGCGAGATCGTTGCCGACGCGGGTACCGAGCCGGGAATCGTCGTCGCCGACCTCGACCTCGCGCAGGTTACCGAGGCGCGCCGGCGCATTCCGAGCATCACCCAGGAGTTCGATTTCAAGGTCGTGACGGCGTGACCGAGCCCGAGCGGCGCGACGTCACGCTCGCCAGCGGCTACCGCATCGCGACCTACTCGGCGCGACCGGCGTCGCCCGATCCGGCAAAGGTGCTGCTGCTCCTGAATGGCGGCCCGGGGCTCCCGTGCGACTACCTCCTCACGCCGCACCTGGAACTCGTGCGCCACGGCTGGACGCTGTTGTCGTATGACCAGCTCGGCTGCGGCGCCTCCGACCATCCCGACGACCCCGCGCTCTGGACCCTGGCGCGCTACGTGGAGGAACTGGAGGAGATCGTGCGCGCCCTGGGGCTCACGCGCTACCACCTGCTGGGCCATTCGTGGGGGACGTGGCTCGGAACCGAGTTCGCGTTGCGCAACCAGGCGAGCATCGCGAAGTACGTCTTCGCCGACGGTGACTGCGACACCCCGCACCTGGTCGAGCAGCTGGAACGACTGCGCTCCGCCCTCGGTCACGAGACGGTGCAGATGATGAAGCGGCGCGAGGGCGATGGCTCGATCGAGCACCCCGAGTACAAGGCCGCGATCACGCTGCTCAACTACCGTCACGTGTGCCGGCTGGATACCTGGCCCGAGCCGCTCACGCGCTCGCTCGCGCAATGGAACATGGGGCCTTACACGACGATCCAGGGGCCGAACGAGTTCACCTACACCGGCAACATCAAGGATTGGAGCCTCATCCCCAAGCTGGGCGGGCTGCGCATCCCCTGCCTGGTGCTCTGCGGCGAGCACGACGAGTTGCCGGTCGCCTGCAGCGCGCGCATCCACGACGCCCTGCCCGATTCGCGCCTCAAGCTCTTCGCCGGGTGCTCGCACATGCCGTTCTACGAAGATCCGGCGGCTTACTTTCCCTGCCTGCGCTCGTTCCTCGAGGGCTGAGATACAAGCGGCGCAGATACCGGCGCTGCTACCATGACGCCATCTCACGAGCGGATACCGGGTGATGGCTAAGAAACAGAAGGTGGCTGACAGCGGCGCGGCAATCGTGGAAGCGATCCGCAAGTCCAACGTCGGCAAGGTCAAGGTCGCCGTCTCCGACATCGACGGCATCCTGCGCGGCAAGTACATGCACCGCGACAAGTTCTTCTCCGCGGTCGAGAGCGGCTTCGGCTTCTGCGACGTGGTCTTCGGCTGGGACATGCACGACCACTGCTACGACAACACCCAGCTCACCGGCTGGCAGCACGGCTTTCCCGATGCGCTGGTGCGCCTCGACCTCGCCACCCACCGCAACGTCCCCTGGGACGGCGACGTGGACTTCTTCCTCGGCAACTTCGTCACCGCCGAGGGCAAGCCCCATCCCCTTTGCCCGCGCCAGACCCTGAAGCGCGTGCTCGCCCGCGCCGAGAAGATGGGGTTCTCCGCGATGGTGGGTTCGGAGTTCGAGTTCTTCAATTTCCGCGAGACGCCGCACACCTGGGCGGAGAAAAAGGGCCTGCCGCCCACGCCGCTCACCCCGGGGATGTTCGGCTATTCGTTGCTGCGCATGAACCTGAACGGCGACTACTTGAATGCGCTGATGGACGAGATGGCGCAATTCGGCGTGCCCCTCGAGGCGCTGCACACCGAGACCGGGCCGGGGGTGTACGAGGCCGCGCTGGTGTTCACGGAAGCGCTCGAGGCCGCCGACCGCGCCATCCTCTTCAAGACTTCCGCCAAGGAGATCGGTGCGCGCTACGGCATCATGCCGAGCTTCATGGCCAAGTGGAGCGCGCAGTATCCGGGCTGCTCGGGCCACCTGCACCAGAGCCTGTCCGACGGATCGAAAAACGTCTTCCACGACGCCCGTGGCCGCCACGGCATGTCGAAGCTGTTCGAGAGCTATCTCGCCGGGCAGCTGAACGCGCTGCTGGGCATGGCGCCCATGTTCTGGCCGACGGTGAATTCGTACAAGCGCCTGGTCGACGGCTTCTGGGCGCCGGTGAAACCGACCTGGGGCGTGGACAACCGCACGGCATCTTTCCGAGTCATTCCCGGCGGCGCCAAATCGACGCGCCTGGAGACGCGCTGTCCCGGCGCCGACATGAATCCCTACCTCGCCACCGCCGCGGTGCTCGCCGCCGGGCTCGATGGCGTCGAGAAAGGTTTGAAGCTCACCACGCCCGCGATCACCGGCACCAACGAGGGGGCGGAGAACATCCCGCGCGCGCCGCGCTCGCTCATCGAGACCGCGCGCGTCCTGCGCGAGTCGAAGGTCGCGCGCGACTGGTTCGGCGACGAGTTCGTCGACCACTTCGCCGCCACGCGCGAGTGGGAATGGCGCCAGTGGCAGGACGCGGTCACCGACTGGGAGCTGCGCCGCTACTTCGAGATCATCTGATCCGCCCCGCGCGAGCGATGGCATTCCGGCGTACGGGTGAGTTGTGGTCGGCGGTGCGTGAGCGCTCTGCCGCCGCCCACGCGAGCGGCGCGATGTACCGAATCGAAAGCGAGCCGCACTACGTCGTCGACCAGGGCGTGGAGTTCGTCGTGCGCCTGGCCGTGGACTTCGAGCGGCAGGCGGCGATCATGCCCCGCAACCGCCCGGGCAGCAATCCGTTCCTGCCACCGGAGCCGGCGCTCTACCTGGGCGACGTCTCCCCCACCCACTACGCGCTCCTCAACAAGTACCACGTGATCGAGACCCACCTGCTGGTGGTCACGCGCGACTACGTGGACCAGGAGGTGCTGCTCGACCGCGGCGATTTCGAGGCTCTGGCTTCGAGCATGCCCCGC
>JBKJTM010000415.1:0-17812 GCA_046590805.1 Usitatibacter sp. | reverse complement strand
CGCCTTCCTTGCCGACCTTCTCCATCGCGTCGGCGATGATGTTGCCGATCGTCTCGTCGCCGTTGGCGGAGATGGTTCCGACCTGTGCAATCTCCTTCTTGTCCTTGGTGGGCTTCGCCATCTTCTTGAGCTCTTCGGTGATCACGAGCACGGCCTTCTCGATGCCGCGCTTGATCTCCATCGGGTTGTGACCCGCGGCGACGAGCTTGGAGCCCTCGCGGAAAATCGCCTGCGCGAGCACGGTCGCGGTGGTGGTGCCGTCACCGGCGACGTCGGAAGTCTTCGAAGCGACTTCCTTCACCAGCTGCGCACCCATGTTCTCGAACTTGTCCTTCAGCTCGATCTCCTTCGCGACCGACACGCCGTCCTTGGTGACGGTGGGGGCGCCGAACGAGCGCTCGAGCACGACGTTGCGGCCCTTCGGGCCCAGGGTCACCTTGACCGCATCGGCCAGGATGTTGACGCCGGCGATCATTCGCGTACGCGCGGCTTCTTTGAATTTGACGTCTTTGGCTGCCATGGTTATTTCCTCTCGATTCTGTGTTTGGCGGTCTTAGTTCACGACGGCCATGATGTCTTCTTCGCGCATCACGAGCAGCTCGTCACCGTCGATCTTCACGGTGCTGCCCGAGTATTTGCCGAAGAGGACCTTGTCGCCGACCTTCACGTCGACGGGGCTCACCTTGCCGTCCTCGTTCTTCTTGCCGGGACCGACGGCCAGCACTTCGCCCTGGTCGGGCTTTTCGGCGGCGGTGTCGGGGATGACGATGCCGGAAGCGGTCTTACGCTCTTCTTCCAGGCGCTTGACGATCACGCGGTCATGCAGCGGACGCAGTTTCATGGTTTTCATGCTCCTCGTTGGAAATGGGGACGACCCCTGGTTCATGCACTTCGAATCCGGGTCGCCCGGGCTTCAAAGCAGGTGGCGGAAGGCGCTTGGCACTCATCCGCGACGAGTGCTAATAATAGGCCCGATCCGGCCCGGTTTCAATAGCCGTGCTTGGGAACTCCGGCGCTGTGGAGCTCGGGATGCGGGCCGGGCGGCCCGTTTTAGTGGCTAATAAACAGCCAGTTACGTGGCGCGCCGAGGGTGGTGAGCGCTAACCCTATGGATGTCAGAGGAGCCGCGCCCATGCCCGGGCGGTGATCTCACGCACCCGGTCGTCCACTGGACGGTTGCGCCACGCCTCGGCGGTGATGGCCGTCGAGCGCTCGAGATCCCTGGCGAACAGCGCCTTCATCTGCGCCGCGAACTCCGGGCTCAGGATCACTGCATTGACCTCGTCGTTGTCCACGAGGCTCCTCCAGTCGAGGTTGGTCGAGCCCACGGTGCACCACACGCCGTCCACGGTCGCGGTCTTGGCGTGCAGCAGCCGCGCCTTGCGCTCGTAGATCTTCACCCCGGCCTGGAGCAGCTCGTCATAAAAGGAGCGGCCGGCGCTGAAGACCAGCCAGTGGTCGGTGTGGCTCGGCAACAGCAGCTTCACGTCGACGCCGCGCGCCACCGCGGCCTTGAGCGCCGCCACCAGCTCCCGGTGCGGGACGAAATACGCCATCGTGATCTCGACCTCGGTCTCGGCGTTCTCGATCGCGGAGATGAGCGTCACGTAGAGCGGGTTGATTCCCTCGTTGACCCAGCCCTCGACGACGCGCACAGCGTGCGGTCCCTGCGGGGCGAGGTTGGGGAAGAGCGCTGGGCCGGCGAGCGGCGGCTGCTTCTCCAGTTGCGCCCACATCTTCAGGAAGCCCTTCTGGAAGTCGGCGACCACCGGCCCCTCGATGCGAACGTGGGTGTCGCGCCACGGAGGCTGCTTTGGCTTTTCGCCGTCCTTGTCTCGTGCGCCGCCCCCGCCGCGCGATCCCGACGGGCCCGGCCCCGAGCTATAGACGCTGCTGATGTTGATCCCGCCGACGAATGCCACGCGACCGTCCACCACGGTGAGCTTGCGGTGGCTGCGCCGATTGAGCCCGACGCCGCGCGTGAGGAGACCCGCGGCGCTCACCGGGTTGAACTCGATCACCTCCGCGCCCGCGTCCACCAGGGGCTGGAAGAACTCCTCCGTCGTGCCGATGGATCCGAGGCTATCGAACACCAGCCGCACCTTCACGCCCGCCTTCGCCTTCCGCATCAACGCGTCGCGGAACCGGGCGCCGACCTCGTCCGCCTCGAAGATATAAGTCTCCATGTGGACGTGGTGCTTCGCGCCGCCGATCGCCTCGAGCATCGCGCCGTAGGTGGCGGGGCCGTCTTCGAGCAGCGAGACCTTGTTGCCGACGCTGAGCGGATTGCCGGCAAGAGCCTCCTCCACGGCAAGGTGACGGTCGAGCACGCTGGTCTGCGGCGAGCGCGCCTTGAGCCCCGCGATGATCGAGGCGCTCTGCGCGTGCGTAAGCGGCCCGCGCGCGCCCTTCAGCCGCATCGGCGCGTGGGACGCGTGCAGCATGTCGCGATCGATATCGGGGATGGCGCATGCGCTGAGGACGAGCGCTGCCGCCGCGATGCAGAGCCTCTTCAGATCAACTCACCTTTCTTGGCGAGCAGGCCTGGTTCCATGGTCTTCGCCTTGGCCGAAAATGGCCTGATTCGACCCCCGGCCGCGGCGAACGTTCGGGCCTACTGCACCCGCGGCGCCTTGCCGAACTGATAGACCACGCGACGCGGGCGCAACGCCGGGCGCGAGCGCGTCGGCGACGCAAGGTAGGGGCAGGGAGGATTGCGATAGCCGCCCTCCTGCAGCGTCGTATCTTCGGCCACCTCGGCCCACAAGCCGCCGCGGACCGGGCGGAAGACCCATTGCACGTATCCGGCACGGGAGGCGGCCTCGATCAGGTCGCCGGCATCGGGCACTTCGGCCACGACCGGTGACTGGCCCTCGATCGCGATCGGCAGCGAGCCGAACGCGCCCATGCACTCGAACGATTCCTGCTCGGTCGCACCCGGGCGGACGAAGGGCAGCGCCTCGACCCGGGCGAGATCCCAGGAGCCGAGCTCCCAGGCGACGTCGAGCACCTCGTTCTCCAGCTGGTCCAGCTTGTCCCAGCGGTCGTTCAGCTGCAGCGCCGAGCTCGGCACCGGCTGGTAGGCGACGACGTTGGCATCGGTCACGTCCGCGAGGCGCACCTCGACGAATCCGTGCCAGTGGAGCGTGAGCACCACTGGAGTGTTCGCATAAGGGACCGCGGCCACGGTGATCCCCACCAGCGGCAGGCGATTGGCCACCAGTTGCGTCTCGATGCGATCAAGCAGATGCATTCGTCGACCCTCCTTGCGAATGAGAAGACAACACCACTGCAGGGTTCCCTTGCCTGCGCCAAACAGAAGCAACAAACGTGCGCAATTCGCTTTTTGCATGAAATGCACGTCCCGTGTTGCTAGCACTCTGGCGCGACGGTTGCCAGAAGCCGCACACTGCGCCCCGCCGTCCTTCCTAACGCCGCAGGTGCCCCGGCGGTTGAATCGCGCCCGCGCGGTCTAGAATGGCGGCGTCGAAACGCCGGGAAGAGCCGCAAAGTGCCCCTATTGGGAAAAGCCGAGAAAGGTCAGCTCGAGGAGCTGATCCTGGAGAAGCTGACCGAGCACTACGAGCTACACGGCTCGGGAGCGCTGCTCCAGGACGGGGTGCGCGTGGTGGTCGACTCGGGCGGCGTGTCGATCGACAACGGCGAGCTCCCCGATCCGCTGGCGGCGGTGCCGGTGCGCACCCTCTTCACCGCCATGTGCTATTTGACCGCCGGCACGCCTGCGGTGCCGCGCGACGCATTGCCTTCCCTCGCCACCGAGGCCACCAGCGCCGCCGCGGCGCAGATCAACCGGATCGCGGCCGCCTGAACGCCTCCCGCAACGAGGCGGTCGTCGCACGCAGCCTCGCGGCGGTGTGGCATCCGTGCACGCAGATGAAGGCCCACGAGCGCTTCCCGCTGGTGCCGATCGCGCGCGGCGAAGGTGCATGGCTGGAGGACTTCGACGGCAAGCGCTACCTGGACGGCGTGAGCTCCTGGTGGGTCAATCTTTTCGGTCACGCCAATCCGGCGATCAGCGCGGCGCTCACCGACCAGTTGGGCAAGCTCGAGCACGCGATGCTCGCCGGCTTCACCCATGGGCCGGTGGTGGAGCTCTCCGAAAGGCTCGCCCGCATCGCACCCGGCAAGCTGGGCCACGCCTTCTATGCCTCCGACGGCGCCTCGGCAACCGAGATCGCGCTCAAGATGGCGTTCCACTACTGGGCGAACACCGGCAAGCCGGGGAAGCAGCGCTTCCTCGCGCTCGAAGGCGGGTATCACGGAGAAACGCTGGGCGCGTTGGGTGTCACCGATGTCGCGATCTTCCGCGAGGCCTATGGGCCGCTGCTGCACGCCGCCATCACCGTCCCGTTCCCGGCCCGCAATGCCGACGACCACCACTACGCCGGCATCCATGGTGCGCGCGCCGCCGCGGCCGGGCTGGAGAAGGTGCTGCGGGAGCGCCATGGCGAAATCGCGGCGCTGATCGTGGAACCGCTGGTGCAGGGCGCGAGCGGCATGCGCTTCTACCATCCCGAGTACCTGCGCCTGGCGCGCGCGCTGTGCACCCGGCACGACGTGCTGCTCATCGCCGACGAGATCATGACCGGCTTCGGGCGCACCGGGACGATGTTCGCGTGCGAGCAGGCGGGGATCGCGCCGGACCTCCTGTGCCTCTCCAAGGGCATCACCGGCGGCTACCTGCCGCTCTCGTGCGTGCTGTCCACCGATGCCGTCTACGGCGCGTTCTACGACGATCGTGTCGCCCGCGGCTTCCTCCACTCCCATTCGTACACCGGCAACGCGCTCGCCTGCCGCGCCGCCTGCGCGGTGCTCGACATCTTCGAGCGCGACGGCGTCATCGCCGCCAACGCCCGGCGCGCGGCGCGCTTCTTCGAGATCGCCTCCAGCCTCGCCCACGACCCGCGCGTGCGCGATTTCCGCCACCTCGGCATGATCTGGGCCTTCGAGGTCGCGACCCCGGATGCGGACTTCGCGGCGAAGGCGTTCCAGGTCGCGCTGGCTCGCGGGGTACTGCTGCGGCCCATAGGGCGCACCGTGTACCTGATGCCGCCCTATGTCGTCGACGATCGCGAGTTTTCCCTGCTGGTGGATGCCGCGCGCGCGATCGTCGACGCGCTCGCCCCGCGATGAAGCGGCTCCCGCTCGCCCTGGCGATGGTCGTGGCCTCCGCGGCCGCGCTCGCCGAGTTGCCGCAGCCGGTGCGGGAGGCGCTCGCGCGCGCGGGCGTCCCAGAAACGGCGGTGAGCGCGGTGGTGCTCCCGGTGGACGCGCCCCAGCCGGCGGTCTCGCACAATGCGCGCGCCGCGATGAATCCGGCCTCGGTGATGAAGCTCGTCACCAGCTACGCCGCGCTCGAGCTGCTCGGGCCGGCGTTCACGTTCCGCACCGACGTGCTCGCCACCGGCGAGGTGACAAGGGGCGTCCTCGCGGGCGACCTGCACCTGCGGGGCGGGGGCGACCCGAAGCTCACCACCGAGCGGCTCTGGCAGGCGGCGCACGCGCTTCGCAGCCGGGGGCTGCGCGAGATCCAGGGCGACATCGTCGTCGACCGCGGCTATTTCGCGCCCCTCGCCCACGATCCCGCGCGCTTCGACGGCGAGGCGCGCCGCGCCTACAACGCCGGGCCCGACGCGCTGCTGGTCAACTTCAACGCGATCGCGTTCCGCTTCATTCCGGAGGCCCAGGGCGTGCGCGTGGTCGCCGAGCCCGACCTCCCCAACGTCGAGATCGCGAGCCGCATCCAGCTCACGCGCGAGCCGTGCGCGAGCTACCGCCGCAACCTCACCCACGACGTGCTCGAGCTGGGGCTCATCGCGACCATTTCCTTCAGCGGCACCTATCCCGCGGCTTGCGGCGAGCGCGTGCTGCCGCTCTCGCTCTTCGACAACGCGCGCTTCGCGGAAGCGAACCTGCGCTGGCTGTGGAGCGAGGTGGGGGGCGTATTGAAAGGGGGCGTGCGCGCCGGCACGGTGCCCGCGGATGCGCGCCTGATGCTGCGCAGCGAATCCGAACCCCTCGCGAGCCTGTTGCGCGACATGAACAAGCATTCGAACAACGTGATGGCGCGCAACATCTTCCTCGCGCTCTCGGCCGAGCGCCAGGCAGGCGGGGGCGATGCGGCGGCGAGCGCGCGCGTGGTGGCGCAGTGGCTGCGGGCGCACCACATCGATCCCGCCGAGTTGGTGATCGAGAACGGCTCCGGCCTGTCGCGCAACGAGCGAGCGAGCGCGGCGCTGCTCGCCGCGATGCTGAAAAGCGCATGGTCGAGCGCGGTGATGCCGGAGCTGATGTCCTCGCTGCCGGTGCTGGCGACCGACGGCACGCTCAAGTCCCGCCGGGTGGCGGTGGGCGCGGGGCAGGCGCACCTGAAGGGCGGGACGCTGAACGAGGTGCAGAGCGTGGCCGGCTACGTGCTCGATCGCGGCGCGCGTCGCTGGATCGTGGTGATGATCGTGAACCACCCGAAGGCGGGCGCGACGCAGGCCGCGCTCGATGCATTGGTGGAGTGGACGTTCGAGTCGGCCGGCCGGATGCGCAAGTGAACGTCCTCGCCCCCGCCACCGACGAGGTGGCGAACCAGGTCCCCGCCCTGCAGGGCTACGACGCTTTCGCCGGCGACGCCTGGCTGCGCGCAGCTCTCGGCCGCGCGGGCGTGGATGACATCGCGGAGGCCGCCTCGCGCCTCGGCCGCTTCGTGGGCTCGGCCGAGGGGCAGCACCACGCCACGCTCGCCAACCGCTATACCCCGGAGCTCAAGACCCACGATCCGTCCGGCCGCCGCATCGACGCCGTGGAGTACCACCCGTCGTACCACGTGCTGATGCGCCACGCGTGCGAAGCGGGCCTCCACTCGCTCGCGTGGAAGCGCGAGCGCGGCGGCTTCTCGGCGCGGGCGGCGCTTTTCTATCTCTGGAACCAGCTGGAGCAGGGAACCGCGTGCCCGGTCACCATGACCTTCGCCTCGATCGCCGTGTTCGGCCATGCGCCGGGGCTGGAGCGCGAGTGGCGGCCGAAGGTGCTGACCGATGCCTACGATCCGCGCCCTCTCCCGTTGCACCGGAAGAGCGCCGCCACGATCGGCATGGCGATGACCGAGAAGCAGGGCGGCTCGGATTTGCGCGCGGTGCGCACGCTCGCGGTCGCCGATGGCTCCGCTTACCGGCTCACCGGGCACAAATGGTTCTGCTCCGCGCCGATGGGCGATGGCTTCTTCACCCTCGCGCGCCTGGCCGATCAGGTCACCTGCTTCTTTGTGCCGCGCTCGCTCCCGGGCGGCGAGCGCAATACCTTCCTCATCCAGCGCCTCAAGGACAAGTGCGGCAACCGGTCGAACGCGTCGGCGGAGATCGAGTATCTCGACACCGCCGCGTGGATCGTGGGCGAGCCCGGGCGCGGCATCGCGACGCTGATCGGGATGGCGCACCACACCCGTTTCGACATCGTGGTGGGCGTGGCCGGCATGATGCGCGCCGTGGTGAACCAGGCGCTGCACCACGCGCGCCACCGCAAGGCGTTCGGGCGGCGCTTGGAAACTCATCCGCTCATGGCCAACCTGCTCGCCGACCTCGCGCTCGAAGCGGAGGCGGCGACGCTGCTCGCGTTCCGCCTCGCGGCGGCGTTCGACGCCTCCGCGCATGACCAGAGCGAGCGCGAGCTGCAGCGCGCCCTCACGCCGATCGCGAAATACTGGGTGTGCAAGCGCTTGACGCCGATGGCGGTGGAAGCGATGGAGTGCCTCGGCGGCAACGGCTACGTGGAAGAGGGGCCGCTCGCGCGCCTGTACCGCGAGGCGCCGTTGAACGGCATCTGGGAGGGGAGCGCCAACGTGATCTGCCTGGACGCGCTGCGCGCGCTCACGCGCACCCCCGGTGCGCTTGCGGCACTGGAGCGGGAGATCGGGGACGCCGCCGGGGCCGAGGGTCGCGCGCGATTCGAGTGGGCCGCGAAAGCACTGTCGCGTCCCGAGGGCGCCGAAGGCCAGGCCCGGGCGATCGTCGAGAACCTGGCGCTGTGCATGCAGGCGGCGCTCATGCGGCGGCATGCGGATGCGGCCGCCGCCGATGCGTTCCACGCATCCAGGATCTTGGCGCGCGGTCGTGCCGCCTTCGGCACACTGCAAACCACGGATTCGGTGAACGCGGCGCTGATCGCGCGCGCGCGGGTCGACGGCTAGGCCGCCTTGGCGCGCTCGAGGAGCTCGAGCTTCTGCCGCACCAGGCGGAATCGCTCGCCAAGTTCAGCAAGCCCGGCGGCGGCGTAGCGTTTTCCGAGGCGCGCGAACACGTCCGCGTGCTCGCCGTCGATGTGATGGATGATGAGGTCGCGGATCACGTCGAAGCGCGCGTTCCACTCCAGCGAACCGGGCCGGGCCTGCCCCAGCTTGTCGAACAGTCCGCCGACCCGCTCGTGCTCGATGAAGCGCTCGTCGGCGCGCTCGCTCGACTGCAGGCTTTCCAGCGCGCGGTAGACGACGGTTTCCTCCGCCAGCGCATGGACCATCCACGCCTGGCGCAGATGCTGGAGCTTAGTGCGGCAGCGGCGCTCGTCCTTCTCGGTGCGCAAGGACTCCAGCTCCTGCAGGGTGGTTTCGTGGTCCCTGCGGAGCTGGACACGGATGTCGCCCGGGCCGCCTGCGTCGTTCGCGGGCAGCCCGGAGGGCATCGAGGCGTGGTTCATCGCGAGCCTTGCTTGAAACGGATCGATTACGGCTTGTAGTTCTTGTTGCGTTCGGCGGAATTCTCGAGCTTCTTGCCGGCGGCTTGCGTGTCTTCGCCGATGCCGGCCATGGTGTTGCAGCCCGCGAGGATGAACGCGCCAACCATCAGTGCGATGAGCTTCTTCATATTGAAATCTCCTATGGCCCCAAGAGGGGAATGATTGATCGAACGACCGATGGCCGTCCTCCAGATGCAGTGCCATCGTGGGCCCAGGGAGGATCCGGCGAAATCAGGCGAGAGCGCTAGGGCTTGTCAGCCCCCAAGGCGGGAGGGGGCAGCGCCCCGAGCCTTTTGGCGTAGGCGTATTCCTACGACCGTCGTGGGTTGAGGATACGGCTCACCACGAACACGACCGCTAGTGCCGCGGTAAGCGCGGCGGGGAACGAGACCGCGACACCCCAAGCCGCGACGGTGGAAGCCACCACGAAGAAGAAAGCCGTGAAGCCGGTGAGCCCGACCACGAACCCGCGCAGCAGGCGCGCGAGCGATCCCGGCCCGTAGAGCGCCAGGGTGAAGGGCGGCATGATCGACCCGGTCACCGGCATCGACAGCAACACGCCGCTCACCACCGCCCCGAAGGCCGGCGCCGCCCACAGGATCAGCGCCGCGAGGACGAACGCCGCGGCGAGGCGTAGCCGCAGCTCCGCCGGGGGGATCGAGGGCAGCGCGGCATCGGCGCGGATCGCGGGAAGCCCCCGCCATGCAGCCACCAGCCCCGCGACCGCGAGCGCAAGCGCCAGCAGCGGCGTGAGCGGCAGCAATGTCACCAGGTACGAAACGAGGAAGAACGCAGCCCATCCCGAGGCGAGCGCGGCCGCCCAACCCGCGCGCTGGCCCACGTATGCGAACGCCGTGAGGTGCGCAGCCTGGCCCAGCACCGCCGCCAGGGTGAAGAGGGCGGAGCGAGCCGCGAAATCGGTGCCGAGGTCGAGCGCGAGGAAGAGCGTGATCGGCCCGCCGATCAGCGGCAATCCGCCCAGGTAACCGGATACCGCGTGGCCCCAACGCCGCGCCGCGAGGCTCGCCAGCCAGACCGCGGCCGGCACCAGCGCCAGGCGAAGCAACGTCTCGGCGCTCACTTGCGGCGGTTTCCTCCCGCCACCATGCGGTACTCGTAGAGCCGGCACTCGAGCGCGCCGTTGTACAGCGCGGGCTTCCTCGTCGCGTGCAGGCGGATCAGCTTCGGCAGGTCAGGATCGCCGGAGAAAATGTGCGCGGTCCAGCCGTCGAACTTCTGCTTCAGGGCGTCGCCAAGCTGCGGATAGAACTCGGCCAGCGTTTCCTTCTCCCCCAGGCGCACGCCGTAGGGCGGGTTGGTCACCAGCATGCCTTCGGGCGCCGGGGGGCTCAGCTCGAGCAGGTTCACCTGCTTCAGCTTCACCACCTCTTCCAGCCCCGCCTCGCGCATATTGAGCACCGCGTGGCCGAGCGAGCGCCCGTAAAGGTCGGAGCCGAAGATCGGCAGCCGCTCGGCCGGCCGCTCGCCCTTCCTCGCGTTCGCGCGCATGCGGTCCCAGGTCGCCTCGTTGTAGCGCGCGAGCTTCTCGAAAGCGAAGTCGCGCTCCCGCCCCGCGGCGCGGCCGAGCGTGATCTCCGCCGCCTCCGACAGGAACGTCCCCGCCCCGCACATCGGGTCCAGCAACGGGATGCCGGGCTTCCACTTCGCCAGCCGCAGGATGCCCGCGGCGAGGTTCTTCTTGAGCGGCGCTTCGCCCACGTGGTCGCGCTTGCCGCGCTTGAAGAGCGACTCGCCGCTGGTGTCCACGTAGAGCGTGCACGTCTTCTCGTCGAGGAACACGTGC
The DNA here is from genome assembly GCA_046590805.1 of Usitatibacter sp. Taxonomy (GTDB): domain Bacteria; phylum Pseudomonadota; class Gammaproteobacteria; order Burkholderiales; family Usitatibacteraceae; genus Usitatibacter. The sequence continues at coordinate 7,269 of JBKJTM010000415.1, read as the reverse complement.
ACGCGAATGTCGGGCGTGCGCGATTCCACCGAGGGCCTGCGGCCGACCGCCTGGCGGAACTGGTCGACGATCGCGTCCTTCACCCGCAGCGTGATGAAGTCGAGGCTCTTCACCGGGCTCCTGTGCGCGTTGGTCTCGACCTTGATGGTGCGGTCGGCGTTGAAGAAATGGCTCCAGCGCACCGCGACCGCGCCCTCGTAGATGTCGTCTTCCTTGCGATAAGGGAACTGCGCCACCCGCCACAGGATGCGGCTCGCGATGCGCGAGTACATGTTCGCGGCGTAGACGATGTCCCACGGCCCGCTGAAGGAAACCCCGGCGTCCAGCGCCTTCACGTCCTGGGCGTTCAGCTCCGCCAGCTCCTCGGCCAGCGGCGGCGCCAGCCCGCGCGGGCAGGGCGCGAAGAAATAATGCGAGGCGTTGTCCTGTTTAACCAGGATGCGGGGCGAATTCAAAAGGGCTTTACGACGACGAGGACGACGGCGGCGGCCAGCAGCGCGAGCGGAGCCTCGTTGATCCAGCGGTAGAAGACATGGCTGCGCGTGTTGGCGTCGCTTGCGAAGCGGCGGACCATCGCGCCCAGCCAGAAGTGATAGGTAACCAGCGCCGCGACGACCAACAGCTTGGCGATCAGCCAGCCGCCGCGGAAGCCGTACCCGAGCCACAGCCAGGTGCCGAACACCAGCGTGAGGACCATGGTCGGTGTCATGATGCCGCGGTAGAGCTTGCGCTCCATCACCTTGACACGCTCGCGCGAGGCGGCATCTTCAGACTGCGCGTGATAGACGAACAGCCGCGGGAGATAAAATAGCCCCGCGAACCAGGCAACGACGAAGATGATGTGGAGCGACTTGATCCAGAGCATGAGAGTGCATTTTACGTGACATTCCAAAGACTTATCGCTGCGATCGGGGCGGCGCCACTGCTCGCCGCCGCATTCGTCGCGCTCCAGGCCGCCCCGCTGGTGAAGACCGAGCACGTCGAGGCCGAGCTGGTCTCGGACAAGCTCGCCGCGCAGCCCGGCAAGCCGGTGGCGGTCGGCCTCAAGCTGCGCATGGCGGATCACTGGCACACGTACTGGAAGAATCCGGGCGACTCGGGCCTGCCGACGCGCATCGAGTGGGTCCTGCCCGAGGGATGGAAGGCGGGCGAAATCCAGTGGCCGTACCCCAAGCCGCTGCCGGTGGGGCCGTTGATGAACTACGGCTACGAGGACGAGGTGGTGCTGCTCTCGGAGCTCACGCCGCCCGCCGATGCGAAACCCGGTAGCTACCCGATCAAGGCGAAGGCCGAGTGGCTGGTGTGCAAGGACATCTGCATCCCGGAGAAAGGCGAGCTCGATCTCGTGATGCCGGTCGCGCCCGGCGTGCCCGCGGACAATCCCCGCTTCGCGGCGCACATCGAGCGCGCGCGCAACATGCTGCCGGCGAAAGCCGAGGGCTGGAAGTTCGAGTCGTCGATCGGCGCCAAGTCGCTGGTGGTGCGCATGACGCCGCCTGCCGGCGCCGCGGTGCCTCAAAAAGTCACCTTCTTTTCCGAGCGCGAGCTGCTGATCGAGCCCGCCGCGCCGCAGAAGCTCACGCGCGAGGGCAACGCGCTGCGAATCGAAATGAAGCTCGCCGATCCGCCGCTCGCGGGAGTCACGTCGGTCGCGGGTGTCGCCGTCGCCGATGCCGACTGGCCGGGACTTTCGCGCAAGGCGATCGCCGTCGAGGCGCCGGTTTCGGCGAAGCCCTTCGCCGCGGCGGACCCGGTGAGCGCAAGCGGCGGCGGCGATGCGCTCGGCGGGAGCGTCCTCACCGCGCTCGTCTTCGCCTTCCTCGGCGGCATCCTGCTGAACCTCATGCCGTGCGTGTTTCCGGTGCTGGGGATCAAGGTGATGGGCTTCGTCGAGCACGCCCACGGCGAGCCGCGCGCGATGCGCCTCCAGGGACTCATCTTCGCCGCGGGCGTGGTGCTTTCCTTCCTGGTGCTCGCGGGCCTGATGCTCGGGCTGCGCGCCGGCGGCACGCAACTGGGCTGGGGCTTCCAGCTGCAGTCGCCCCTGGTGGTGACCGTGCTCGCCGGCCTCTTCTTCCTGCTCGCGCTCAACCTCTCGGGCGTCTTCGAGTGGGGCCTGTTCGCGCAAAGCCTCACTTCCAGCCTTTCGGCCCGCGGACGCTACGCCGACGCCTTCGTCTCCGGCGTGCTCGCTTCCGTGGTTGCGACACCCTGCACCGCGCCCTTCATGGGCGCGGCGGTGGGCTTCACGCTCACGCAGAGCACCGCGCTCTCGCTCGCGGTGTTCGCCGTATTGGGCGCTGGCATGGCGCTGCCGGTGCTGTTGCTCGCGCTCTTCCCCGCGCTGCTGAAGCGCCTGCCGCGCCCCGGCGCGTGGATGGAGACCTTCAAGCAGGTGCTCGCTTTCCCGCTCTACGCGACGGTCGCGTGGCTCGTATGGGTGCTGGGCGCGCAGTCGGGCAACGATGCGGTGCTGGGCCTCCTCGCGGGGCTGGTGCTGGTGGCGATGGGCGCGTGGATGTACGGCCGCTGGCACCACACCGGCAGCTGGTGGCGGCCCGCGGTCGCGATCCTGTTCGCCGTCGCAGGCCTGGCCGTGGCGTGGCCGCCGGCCGCGGTGGCGCCGGGCCAGGCGCTGGCCGCGAAGGCGGGAGAGCTGCCGTGGCAGGAGTGGTCGCCCGAAAAGGTGGCCGAGCTCCAGGCACAGGGCAAGGCGGTGTTCGTCGATTTCACCGCCGCGTGGTGCGTGACCTGCCAGGTAAACAAGCGGGTGTCACTGCACGACTCCGCGGTGATCGCGGCGTTCACCGCCAAGGGGGTGGTGCCGCTGCGCGCCGACTGGACGAGGAGCGACCCCCGCATCACCGCCGCGCTGGCCGCCCTCGGCCGCAACGCGATCCCCGTATATGCGCTGTACACGCCGGGAAATCCCGATCCACAACTGCTTCCCGAAGTCCTGAGCCCCGCGCTGGTGCTCGCCGAACTCTCGCGCCTTCCCGCGGCCAAAGCGGGCGGCACCACGATCACGCAACGCTGACACCCGGAGATCCCATGAAGCGACTCCTCGCCGCCGCCGTCTCGACCGTCTTTTCCGCCGCGGCGCTCGCCGCCGCCACCGTGGGACAGCCTGCGCCGGCATTCACCGTCACCGACCTGACGGGCAAGCCCGTGAACCTCGCCGACTACAAGGGCAAGACGGTAGTGCTCGAGTGGCACAACTTCGGCTGCCCGTTCGTGCAGAAGCACTACAAGAGCGGCAACATGCAGGCGCTGCAGAAGAAATACGCGAGCGACGTCGTGTGGCTCGCGGTGAACTCCACCCACAGGAGCGCCAGCGACTACACCGAGCCGGCGAAGCTGACCGAGCAGCTGAAGGGCTTCAACGCCGCGCCCGCGCGCTATCTCATCGACGAGCCCGGCACCATGGGCACGGCCTACGGCGCCAAGGTCACGCCGCACATGTACGTGATCGACCCGAACGGCAAGGTGGTCTACAACGGCGCGATCGACGACAAGCGCTCCTCGAATCCCGAGGACGTGAAGACCTCGAAGAACTACGTGGTCGCCGCGCTCGAGGACCTCAAGGCCGGCAAGACCGTCGCGACGCCCAGCACCGCGCCCTACGGCTGCACTGTCAAGTACCGCTAGGCACCATCGCCCGGGCGGACGCCGGCCGAGCGCCTGCTCAGGCCTGCAGGCGGCGGCGGAAAAGCGCGAGCGCGATCACGATCCCGGCGATGCCGTAGGCGAGCAGCACCGCGGTGCCGGAGAGGAAGCTCTTGGACGCCGCCCACACCCACTCCGCGAACACCACGTCCTCGAGGCTCACCGGCGCGTTCAGTATCCCCTCCCAGGTGCGCTGCACGTGCATGCGCGCGAAGCCCGAGTAGAGCGCCTCGAAGGAAGCCGCGACCATCGTCGAGTAGCAGATCGTGCCGCCGGCGAGGTAGGCGATGTACTTCACGCCCTCGACCTCGGGCACCATCGCGCGAATAGCAGAACACGGTCTCGCCGTGCAGCTCGGAACGCGTGCAGAGCGCCTTGCCGCGCGCGGCATGCCACGCCGCGACCTCTTCGCCGTAGACCTCGACCACCTCGGGCTCGATGTGCTCGGCGATCAGCGCGTGCGGCGTGCCCTCGGCGAGCGTCCTGCCGTGGTCGATGATCTTGAGGTGATCGCAGAGCCGCTCGGCCTCGTCCATGAAGTGCGTGGTGAGGACGATGGTCTTGCCCTGGCGCAGCAGCACGCGCAGCTTCTCCCACATCTGGTGGCGCGCCTGCGGATCGAGGCCGGTGGTCGGCTCGTCGAGGAAGATGAGGTCGGGATCGTTCACCAGGGCGCGCGCGAGCACGAGGCGTCGCTTCATGCCGCCGGAGAGCTCCTGGATGCGGCTGTCGGCGCGCGATTCCAGCGCCGCGAATTCCAGCAGCCGCGGGATGCGCGCCTGCATCTGCGCGCGGCGCAACCCGAAATAGCGCCCGTAGACGATCAGGTTCTCGCGCACGGTGAAATCCGGATCGAGGTTGTCGATCTGCGGCACCACGCCCACCCGGACGCGACCCTGCCGCGCGGCCTCGGGAACCGGGAATCCCAGCAGGCTGATGCTGCCCGCGTCCGGGCGCGTGAGCCCGAGCAGCATGCGAAGCGTGGTGGTCTTGCCCGCGCCGTTGGGACCCAGCAGCCCGTAGCACTCGCCGCGCGCGATCTCCAGGTCGATGCCCGCCACCACCTCGCCCCCGCCATACCACTTGCGAATGCCGCGCGCCGCAAGAACGGTCATCGGATCCAGCGGGAGACGATCTCGCGCAGCACGTGCAGCTTGCGGTGGAAGAAATGCTCGCCGCCGGGAACCACCGCCACCGTCACGTCGCGTGGCGTGGCCCAGGCGAGGGAATCGGAGAGCGGCACGGTCTCGTCGAGGTCGCCATGAATCACCAACGTGTTGGCAGTGCCGTGGCGGCCCGGCGCGCCGAGATTCGGGTCCGCGGGATCGGGCGCTTCCCCCATGCCTTGACCGGTGATGCGGCGGAAGCCCGGCGCCACCAGCACCAGCTGGCGGAAGTCGGCGCTGCCGCTCGCGCGCACCGCGATCGCGCCACCAAAAGAGAAGCCCGCCAGATAGAGCGGCGCCTCGCCCGATTCGGCGCGCGCATGCTCGATCACCCGCAGCATGTCGTCGGCCTCGCCGCGTCCGTCGTCGTGCGTGCCTTCGGTCGCGCCCACGCCGCGGAAGTTGAACCGGTACGTGGCGATGCGCGACTCGACGAAGACCTTCGCGAGCGTGGTGATGACCTTGTTGTCCATGGTCCCGCCGAAGAGCGGGTGGGGATGCGCGATCACCGCGACCGCGCGGGGATCGGCGGGAATGCTCGCTGCGACGTCGATCTTTCCCGCGGCGCCGTCGACCAGCGTCCGCGGCCGCGCCTCCGCCATCAGATGCGCAGGCGCTCGACCACGCGGCCATTCACGATGTGCTCGTCGATGATCTCGTCGATGTCTTCCTTGTCGACGTAGGTGTACCAGACCTCCTCGGGGTACACCACGACCACCGGGCCCAGCTCGCAACGGTCGAGGCAACCGGCCGCGTTGATGCGCACCTTGCCCTCGCCGTTCAGCTTGAGCTCCTTCACGCGCTTCTTGGCGTAATCCTTCATCGCCTCCGAGCCGTGGCAGGCGCAGCAGTTCTCCGGCGCCTCGCGTTTGTTGAGGCAAAAGAAGACGTGGTGCTTGTAAAAGGCCATCGCCAATTATGGCACGGGGGTCCGGCTCGAACGGATGAAGAGGGAAGCGAGGAAGACCACGGCGGCGAGCGGCCAGAGCTCGTGCAGGAAGCGGGTGAGGGTGGCGAAGCTCGCGAGCTGCCCGTGGGGCCAGCGGAAGAGTCGCAGCAGCTCCTCGATGGGGCTGTAGGCGCCGAAGATCTTGGAGAAGAGCGCTCCGGCGAGGATCAGGATCAGGGCGAGGTAGGTGCGCGCCACGCGGTTCACGCGCCGCAGCGGCGCGAACGCGAGCAGGCCACCCAGGAGTCCCAGCACCCGGCCGGTGCTCACCCAGTCGGCGGAGAAGTTCGGCTGCAGCATGAGGGATGCGAACGCGAACTTGAGCCACAGGGCAACGCTCAGCAGGATCACGGTCATCCTGAGCGCGCCTTCCTGTGGCTTCATGATGACGGACACGAAGAAGCCGAAGCCGCAGATGCTCATGCCCGCGGCGATCCACTGCACGACCTGCAGGTCGGACGCTCCCGTGCTCACGACATCGCCGGCGCCGAAGAACGGCAGCGCGGGATTCAACTGCGCGAGGAGCCAGAGCATCAGCAGCACCAGCGCCGCGTCGCCCCATGCGCCGGGAAGGATGAGGTCCTCGCGAACCTGAGCGAGGCGGCTCGTCACCAGGGAGTTCATCGGCTCGGCGAAGGCGAGCACACCGATCAGCGTCCCGGCGGCATTGGCGCCCACGTCCACCGCGGTGGCGAAGCGGTACGGCACGAAGAGCTGGGCGGCTTCCATCGCGAAGCTGAAGGCGGTGCCGAAGGCGAGCGCGAGCAGCAGCGGATGGCGGTCGCCGCGCGCGCGGAAGTAGAGCGCGGTGAGGACTCCGAGCGGGATGTACGCCACCACGTTGAAGGCGATGTCGGCGCGGATCCAGTAGCGCGGCGCGGCGAAGAGCGCGCTCACCGCCTCGGGCGAGGGGAAGCGCAGCGGGTAGAACGGGTAGAGGCTCGCGTAGGCGAGCAGCGCCGTCCACACCGCGATCGAACCGCGGTAGCGGCTCGCGGTCATCCGATCGCTTCGAGGCCCTTGCGGTAGCGCTCGGCGCGCTCCGCGTAGTGCTCCGCGATCCAGGTGTTCATGGCGATCTCGTCCGGCGTCAGGCTGCGGACGACCTTGCCCGGCACCCCCAGCACCAGCGAGCCGTCCGGGATGGCCTTGCCCTCGGGGACCAGCGCGCCCGCGCCGATCAGGCAGTTCTTGCCGACCACCGCGCGGTTGAGGACGATGGCGCCGATGCCGATGAGGGAATTCTCGCGGATGGTGCAGCCGTGCAGCATCACCAGGTGGCCGATGCTCACGTTCCGCTCGAGCGTCACCTGCACGCCGCCATCGGTGTGGATCACCGAGCCGTCCTGCACGTTCACGTTCTCACCCAGCGTGATCACGTCGTTGTCGCCGCGGATGGTGACGCTCCACCACACGCGGCGACAACGACGTGATCACGCTGGGTGAGAACGTGAACGTGCAGGACGGCTCGGTGATCCACACCGATGG
>JBKJTM010000402.1:0-3615 GCA_046590805.1 Usitatibacter sp. | reverse complement strand
CGACGTAGGTCTCGCCGGCGCTGAAGGTGGGTACGCCCTGCACGCGGTACTCCAGGCGCTCGCTCGGCAGCGATCCGCCGAGCTGCTTGATCTCGTGCTTGGCGCCGATGCTGCCTTTGAGGACGTCGATCACTTCAAAGGTGGTGTAGGTCACCACGAGCTTGGTGGCCGGATCGCGCTCGGTGCGGTTGGCGGTGACCCGGCCCTCGAACGCGGCGGTGGCGGTGTCGATCATCTCGTCGAGATAGAGCGGCAGCACACTCGCCGCGCTAACCGGCGAGACATGCGCGAGCGCGCAAAGAAAAATGGCGACGAACGCAGTACGCAGCGACATGGGCGGGCTATCGCCGCCCGGCGCGTCGGGGAGAATCCGTCGCCGGAGCCCGACGATTCGATCGCGGTCGTTCAGGGACGGCGAACCTGGGTGTCAGTACGGCCCATCGTTGTACTGGATCGCGAAGCCGCAGATTTCCACGCCGAAGGCGCAGCTCGAGTAGGTCCAGCGCGCATTGATGTAGTACTGCTGGGGCTCGCCAGCCCAACAGTACCCGTTAAGGTTGGCATTGCCGCTGTTGAAGCCGTTGACCTGCTTGGACAACCACACGATCGAGTTGTAAGTGCCGTTGGTGGAGCGCAGGTTGCAGAAGTTGCCGTAGTCCTCGACGATCACACCCGGGCATTTGCTGATGCTGATCTCCAGGATCACCGGCTGAGGTGTGTAGGCGGCACCCGCGGACTCGCTGAACGTCACCTGAGCCGAAGAGCGGCCGGGCGACGTGGTGGGCAGATCCATGAACACCACCCGGCCCGAGCGCTGCCGTTGCAGAAGCGGGTTGCCAATGCCGCCCAGCGTCGCAAGCAGGACGTCGGGCTGGGGCGAAGGACATCCACTCACGACCGGCACGACCGTGATCTCGATGGTCCTTTGGTTGCCGATCACGCCGGATGGCGTGACGAGGATGGCAGAACAAACTCCGCTGCCTGCCATCGGGATGTCCACCGTCTTGGGGGCCGAATCGCCGTTTGCGAACCGCACCGGCCCGACAGTCTCGGAGCGTGCGCAGCCGGAGCCCACGAGCGCGTAGTAGAGGTCATATGCGCCATAGGACCCGCCGGTGCGCAAGATGGACACCTGCGCAGAGGCGCGGGGCTCTCCGATTGCGTTAGCAGCCGCGAAGGCGAAGCTGCCCGTGGCCGTGTCCTGGACCGCGAAGACCTCGAAAATGCCTACGCCTGTCGTGTTGCCCGCCCCCGTCACGATCGCGGTGTATGCCCCGGGATCGAGCGTGATGAGGATCGCCGACTCCTGCAAATTGGAAGGGGCAAAACCGCTCGCCTGGACTTGCGCCGCGTTCGATGCAGTCGACCAGTTATCGTTTGTGGCTATGAGCGCCTGTCCCTTGAACAATTGCAGCACCGGGTCGGCCAGCGTCCCGGCCACGCCCAGCGTGGCGAGCGAAGGGCCGCGTGCACGGACCACGACCTGTTGCGGTCCGTTGCCCTGGATGATGAAGCCCCCGATCATCACCTGCTCGCCCGCGAGCACCTGCCCGCGCGTGGCGATGTTGATCAGCGGGACCTCGGGATGGTCCACCTCGAAGATTTCGATGATCCCGATTCCGGTGCCGCCCCCCGAGCCGGACATGATCGCCGTGTACGGCCCCGGGTTGAGCGTGGCCATCACCGCGGACTCCAGCGAATTGGACGGAGCGAAGCCGCTCGCCTGGAGCAGCGCCGCATTGGGCATGGTCTGCCAGTCGTCGTTGTCGTACAGCACCGTCCCGCCGGACATGAGCCGCAGCGACGGATTGACGAGCGCGTTGGCAACGCCGAGCGCGGCCAGCGACGGCCCTCGCGCCCTCACCACCACGGTCTTGGGCGCGCTGCCGCCAATGATGAAACCGCCGATCAGGACGTCATTGCCCGTGAGCACCTGCCCGCGCGTCGCGATATTGACCAGCCCCGCGAAGGCGTGCGAGGCGTTTGCGGCCACGAGCACCAGCAAAGCAACGAACATCGACAATGTGGACTTCGTTTTCATGAACCCTTTCGCTTGCATGGCCTCATCTTTGCCGAGAGCAAGGTGAATTGTGCGCTGAAAGGGGCCCTGGCAATGTGCGCTAACACACTGTCGTGACTGATAATTATTGTCGCCAATCAGCAACAAGGGCTCGTTTGGAGGCGCTAAAAGCAGTCGCCAGTCCCCGAGGCGGCGGCTTATTGCGCGAATGCCAGCGCGAGCCCTTGAATCCCCCTGGTCGCCATACGCGCGACGTTATTGCTTGAAGACCTCCACGATGCCCACGCCCGTCCCGCCGGCCACACCCGTGACGATCGCGGTGTAGGCACCGGGCTGCAGCGTGATGAGAATGGCCGACTCCTGGGCATTGGAGGGCGCAAAACCGCTCGCGCTCAAGGTTGAAGCGTTCGCCGCCGTCTGCCAGTCGTCGTTCACGGCGATCTGCGTCTGCCCGGAGAAGAGCTGCAGCATCGGATTGGCCAATGCGCCCGGAACGCCCAGCGCCGTGAGCGAGGGCCCGCGAGCGCGCACCACCACCGTCTGCGGGAAATTGCCCTGGATGATGAAGCCGCCGATCATCACGTCGCTGCCGGTGAGCACCTTGCCGCGAGTGGCGATATTGATCAACGGGACCTCGGGGCTGTCGACCTCGAAGACCTCCACCAGTCCCACCCCGGTGGTGCCGCCCGCGCCCGAAACGATCGCGGTATAGGCGCCGGGTGCCAGCGTGATGTACACCGCGGACTCGAGCGAATTAGCGGGTGCGAAGCCGCTCGCCAGCAGCGTCGCCGCATTCGCCGCCGTGCCCCAATCGTCGTTGCTCGCGATCACTGTCTGGCCCGAGTAGAGCTGCAGCACGGGATTGGCGAGCGCGCCCGGCACGCCGAGCGCGGTGAGCGAGGGCCCGCGGGCGCGCACCACGACCGTCTTCGCCGCGGTGCCACCGATGATGAAGCCGCCGATCATCACGTCGTCGCCGGTCAAAACCTGCATGCGCGTGGAGATGTTGGCGAGGCGCGGCAACTGCGCGGCCGTCGGCACCTGGGCCTGGCCGCTATTCACGTTCACCATCAGGAGCGAGGTATCCACCGCCTCGAAGTTGGAGCCCGCGATCGACTTCAACTCGGTGAAGAGCTGATCGGGCCAACTGGTGTTGGAGACGCCCTGGAAATACCAATTGCTGCCGGCGTCGGCGAGGATCACTCCGTATTTCTTGAACGCGCGCAGGATCACCTGCGTCGGCGCGGAAAAAGTCGAGATGTCGAACGACGCTTTCAGGCGGAAGCGCGCGCCCATCGGCGGGCGCGTGGTGACGGTGCTCGTGCCCGACCAATGGCGCGCGGGCCAGAGGTACTTGAACTGGTTGGCGGCGGCATCTCGCCCCCAGATCTGCGCGGCGGTGAAGCGGATGGCGTGGGCGACCTCACCCGCGGCCACCTCTTCCCAGCGCAGCAGTCCCGGGAAGATCGGCAGGCCCGCCGCATCGGCGCTGGTCCAGCCCGCGGGACGAAGCGCGTTGGAGTTGAGGTCGTACTTCGCATAGGAGCTCGCGCTCCAGCTGCCGCCCGCGAGAGGTGTGGCGTGGAAGAGCTCGT
>JBKJTM010000351.1:0-2632 GCA_046590805.1 Usitatibacter sp. | reverse complement strand
GCCGTACCCCGGCGATGTTCTTCCCGGCAGCGGGCAGGCCGGACGAAAGACGGGTTCGCCAATGACATCGAGTTTAGCATCGGAGAGTCGAATGCCGTCCTATCCGCTGCTGTCGGTCGTGATGCCCGCGTACAACGAGGCGGACAACATTGCCGCGGCGATCGATGACATCCGCGCGCACGTCTTCGGCGTGGTCCCGGAGAGTGAACTGCTCGTCGTCGACGATGGTAGCCGCGACGCGACGGCGGCCATCGCCGGCGCGCTGGCGGTCGGAGACCCGCGAATCCGCGTGCTGACTCACGCCAACGCAGGCCACGGACCGTCGGTCGTGCGCGGACTGCGCGAGGCGCGCGGTGAGTTTTGCCTCCTCCTCGACAGCGACCGGCAGATCGGACTGCAGGATTTCGCCGCGACGTGGCAGCTCGCGCAGCGGGAGGACGCGGTGCTCGGCGTCCGCCGGCAGCGCCACGACCCATGGCATCGGCTCGTTCTCACTCGCGCATTGCGGCAGTGGCTGTCCATCCTGGTTGGCGTGCGGATCAACGATGCCAACGTCCCCTATAAGCTCGTCCGCCGCGAAGTCGCGTTGAAGGCGGTCGCCCTGATGCCGGCGCAGCCGCTTATTCCATCGGTGTTGCTCACCGTCTTCCTTTGCCGGCGCGGGTATCGCGTCGCCGAGCAGCCGGTGACCCACTTCGCCCGCAGGGCGGGAGAGCAGTCGCTCCGGCTCGGACGACTGGCCGGGTTCTGCCGCGCCGCCCTGGGCGAACTGATGCGATTCCACCGTGCGCTGAACGCCCGCTCATGACGGGCGGGGTCGCACTCGCCTGGGGCGACGGTTCGTTCCTCTACGCGTTGCGCTGGTGGTCGGTTCTGCTGCTTCTCAACGGCATCGGGTGGATGGCTTTGCGCCCCCACCTCGCGCAATGGCACGATCGCGGCTGGGCGCTGGCACGTCCGCTGTGGCTGTTCGGGATGGCGTGCATGGTCTGGGTCTGGGCCCACGTCGTGCCGGTTTTCCACGCAGGCGTGCTGTGGGGGATGCTGCTGGCGGCTGCCGTGATGCTGTTCCTTGCGCGACGCCGGCAACCGCCCCCAGAGGGGGTCGCCGGGTGGAAACCGCTGCTCTTCGCCGAACTGCGCTTCGTGCTTCCGTTCGCGTTCTATCTGTCGATGCGCGGATTCAGCCACGACATCATCGGGCTCGAGAAATTCATGGACGTGGGGTTCCTGAACGCGGCCATGCGCTCGACCACGATGCCGCCACCCGATCCTTGGTTTCTCGGCCAGCCGATCAACTACTACTACTTCGGCCACTACCTTGCTGGCTTCCTGTGCAAGCTGACCAACACGCCGCCGGCGTTCGGCTACAACCTCATGCTCGCGACGTTGTTCGGCGGCGTGTTCCAGCTGGCTTACGCTTTCGTGGCCGAAATGACGGCCAGCCTCGATGCGCGGCTGCGCAACCTGATGGCGCTGGTCGCCGGTGCCTGGCTGACGATGGGCGGCAACGTGCACGGTTTCCTGTACGGATTCGTCAAGCCGTGGCTCATCGATGCCGGTCTCGTGGTTGCGCCGCAGCAGGCGTTCCTCCTCTCCGATCCCACGCGCTTCGTCGGCTGGAATCCGCTGACGCAGGACAAGCTGATCCACGAGTTTCCCGCGTATGCGTTCTATGTGGGCGACCTGCATGCGCATCTGGCGAATCTCCCGCAGGTCCTGTTGCTGCTCTGCGTGCTGCTGCAGTGGGTGCGCACCGGCGCACGCGGCTGGCTCTTGATGGGGGCGGCGCTGCTGGGCATCTTCGCCGCCGGCAACAGCTGGGATGCCCTCATCTACACCGGGCTGCTGGGCGGACTGCTGCTGGCGCGCAACGCGCTGGCGTTGCGCGAGGGCTGGCGCCCGTGGTCGGCGACCGCGGTGGACGGCCTGCTGGCAGCCGGCGTCACGGCGCTCGCGGCGCTCCCGTTCCTGCTGCACTTCGCTGCGCCTTCGGCGGGGTTCCACGCCACGCATACGCATACGCCGGTCTGGCAGTGGCTGGTCCTGTACGGCGAGCCCGCAGTGCTGGCGCTTGCCGGTTGCGTGATCGCAGTCCGCGCGCGGGAAACCCCTTCACCCGCCGCCGAGCGCACCCTGCTCGTGGCCATGACCGTCACCGGCATCGTCTGCGGGCTGGTACCGGAGTTCGTTTACCTGAAGGACATCTATGGCGCCGAGCACTACCGGGCCAACACGGCGTTCAAGTTCGGATTCCAGGCCTTCACCCTGCTGACGCTGGCGGCGTGCGTGTCGCTCGCGATGATGGTGGCGAAGGCGCGGGAGTGGCTGCCGCGCGCGGCCATCGTGGTATTGCTTGAAGTGGCGCTGGTGCCGCCGCTCTACTACGCCTGGTTCGTGCTCAAGGGCGGCTTGGGCGTTTGGGAGGAGCGCGAGTGGACCCTCGACGGCTACCGCTACCTTGCGTTGACCTACCCGGAGGACCACGCGGCCATCGCCTGGCTGGGTCGGAATTCACCCGAGGGTGCCGCGCTGATCGAGGCGGCCGGCGACAGCTACACCTACGCCGCCCGTATCTCCGCCAACACGGGAATCCCGGCGGTCCTCGGCTGGCCGGTGCACGAGCAGTTGT
>JBKJTM010000249.1:0-6813 GCA_046590805.1 Usitatibacter sp. | reverse complement strand
GCCCAGGGTGATGGTGACCTCGGATGCGGGGATGCGCATGGGGAAGATGATCCCGTTGAAGCCCCTGGTGGACGAGTCCATTCGCCTCGCTGCCACGCCGCCGCAACACGTGCTGGTGGTGGACCGCGGGCTCGACGGCTCGATGACCCGGGTGCCGGGACGCGACGTGGACTACGCCGCCCTGCGCGAGAAGCACGCCGGGGCGAGCGTGCCGGTGGCCTGGCTCGAATCCAGCGAACCCTCGTACATCCTCTACACCAGCGGCACCACCGGCAAGCCCAAGGGCGTGCAGCGCGATACCGGCGGCTATGCCGTGGCGCTTGCCAGCTCCATGGCGCACATCTTCTGCGCCAGGCCCGGCGAGGCCTACTTCTCGACCTCCGACATCGGCTGGGTGGTGGGGCACTCCTACATCGTCTACGGGCCGCTCATCAACGGTTCCACCACCATCATGTACGAGGGCGTGCCGATGCGTCCCGACGCCGGCGTGTGGTGGAAGATCGTGCAGGACTACAAGGTCACCTCGATGTTCACCTCGCCCACCGCGATCCGGGTGCTCAAGAAGCAGGACGCGGCGTTCATGAAGAAGTACGACGTCTCCTCGCTCAAGTACCTCTTCCTCGCGGGCGAGCCGCTCGACGAGCCGACGGCCCGCTGGGTGTCGGATTCCCTTGGCGTGCAGGTGATCGACAACTACTGGCAGACCGAGACCGGCTGGCCGATCCTGACCGCGTGCCCGGGCATCGAGGACACGCGCCGCAAGTTCGGCTCGCCGTCCTTCGCCGCCTACGGCTACAACATCAAGTTGAAGCACGAGGAGACCGGCGAGGAGGTGGGGCCGAACGAGAAGGGCGTGCTCTGCATCGTGCCGCCGCTGCCACCGGGCTCGATGACCACCATCTGGGGCGACGACCAGCGCTATGTCGAGACCTACTACAAGTCCTTCGAGGACGAGATGGTCTATACGACGTTCGATTGGGCGACGCGCGACGAGGAGGGCTACTACTTCGTCCTCGGCCGCACCGACGACGTGATCAACGTCGCCGGCCACCGCCTCGGCACGCGCGAGATCGAGGAGGCGGTGCAGGCGCATCCCAATGTGGCGGAGGTCGCCGTGGTCGGCATCGCCGATGCGGTGAAGGGCCAGGTGCCGGTGGCTTTCGCCGTGGTCAAGGACGCGTCGAAGGTCGCGGATGCGGCCAGCGCCGCTTTGCAGGAGAAGGAAATCCTCGCCACCGTGGACCGCCTGCTGGGCGCGATCGCGCGGCCCGCGAGGGTCCGCTTCGTGACCGCCCTGCCGAAGACACGCTCCGGGAAGCTCCTGCGGCGCTCCATTCAAGCGGTCTGCGAGGGCCGCGATCCCGGTGATCTCACCACCATCGAGGACCCGACAGCCCTCGAGCAGATCCGCGCGGCGCTCCGGTAACGGTTTGCACCCCGAGTAGCGATGACGGAAGAAATGACACGGCCGGGACGCAACGGCCGCAAGGCCAAGGGAGTCGAGGCGGCGGGCAGGCTGCGCATCGGCGACGACTGGAACGCGATCACCATCATCGCGCTCTCCC
The DNA here is from genome assembly GCA_046590805.1 of Usitatibacter sp. Taxonomy (GTDB): domain Bacteria; phylum Pseudomonadota; class Gammaproteobacteria; order Burkholderiales; family Usitatibacteraceae; genus Usitatibacter. Next base: position 5,248 of record JBKJTM010000249.1, on the reverse strand, counting down.
AGGACAATCCCCTCAAGGCGGTCGCGGAGTTCGTCGAGAACAGCATCGATGCGGGAGCCCGCACGATCACGATCACCCGCGGGCGAGAGCGCGGCGAGCACTTCCTGGAAATCACGGATGACGGCCGCGGCGTTCCCCGCGATGCCGACGGCGCTCCCGACTTCCGCTACGTCGCCACCCACATCTGCGACTCCATCAAGCGCCGCCTGAAAACCGACGGCGCCCGCGGCATCCAGGGCGAGTTCGGCATCGGGCTGCTCTCCTTCTGGACCGTGGGCGAGGAGCTCGCGATGTCCTCGGCCGGCGAGGACGGGCGCGTGCACGAGATGCGCATGCGCAAAGGCGATCCGGGCTACACCGTCGCGCGGCGCGGAGCCCTGCTCGCCGAAGCCGGGACGCGGCTCAAGATCAAGCCGCTGCTTCCCGGCGTGCGCCAGCTCTCGGGCGAGAAGATCCAGCGCTATCTCGCTTCCGAGCTGCGCGAGCGCATCCGCCAGTCGGGCGCCGGCATCCGCGTGATCGACCGGCAGGCGCGCAAGGACCTGGCGGTCGAGCCGCGCCAGTTCGCCGGGGAGCTGCTGCACCAGTTGCCGGCGCCAGCGGCGCCGCAAGGCGAGATCTACGTCGAGCTCTATCTCGGCGCCACCGACAGCGCGAACGAGGTGGGACTCTACCGCTCGGGGACGCGGATCGTCGGCTCGCTCACCGCGCTCGACGCCTTCCGCAGGGCGCCCTGGACGAGCGGCGTTCTGCAGGGGATCGTGGACGCGCCGTTCCTCAACCTCACGCCCGCCACCCGCACGGGCGTCATCCACGATGCGGCGCTGCAGGCGCTGGTGCAGGCGCTGGGGCCGCTGGAAGCGCGCCTGCTCGAGCTGCTCGACGAGCGCAAGCGGGCCGAGGAGGAGCGCAGCTCGCGCGACACCATGCGCTCCATCCAGCGCGCGTTCCGCGAGGCGATGCTGGGATTGCCCGCCGAGGACTACCAATGGTTCGACGTGGCCGGGCAGAGGCGCGTTTCGCAGGCCTCCGCGGCGCAACCCGGGGAGGGCGGGGAGGCGATCGAGGGCGTGCCCGTGGGCGAAAGCGCCGATGCCGCTCAACGGCAGTTCTTCGAGTTCGCCGGTCCCTTGCACAGCGTTCGCATAGCCCCCGCGGCCTGCACGCTCTCCGTGGGCGCATCGAGGACGCTCAAGGCCGTGGCCCGCGACGCGAGCCGCCGCGCCGTCGAGGAGGGGATGGAATACGCCTGGCGATTGGTCGACGGCGCCGGCCGCCTGGAGAACGACACATCCGAGTTCGTTACCTTTCACGCGGCCGACGAGCCCGGCCTCGTCCACGTCGGTCTCACAGCACGGCAGGGCGGGACTGTGTGCGAGGCCGTGGCGCTCGTAACCGTCACCGACAGCCTGCTACCGGAAGAGGCCCGCGAGCCCGCCGGCGGCGCGAAGGGCCTGCCCGGCTACACGCTCGAGCACGCCCCCGGAAAGCTTTGGCGTTCCCGATACGAGGACGAGCGCAACCTGATCGTCGTGAACAGCGGCCATCGCGACTTCGTGTTCGCGGCGCGAGCGAAGGCGCTCAAGCTGCGCTACCTCGTGCGGCTCTTCGCCAAGGAGATGGTGCGCCGGAACTTTCCCGAGCTGCGCGGCGAGGAGCTGCTCGACCGGCTGATCGAGCTGTCGCTGTACACCGAAGAGCAGCTTCGCTGAGCGGATATGAGACTGGGAAGCTACGATGCGATCGTCAATGCCCTGGAAGCGGTCGGCGTGCGCTATCTCGTGGCGGGCCGCCTGGCCGTGAATGCACACGGATACTTGCGCTTCACGAAGGACATCGATCTCGTCCTTGGTCTCAAGCCGCCCGTGCGTTTGCGCACGACTTGATCCCCGGAATACCCCGCGCGCTCGCTTTCGCGCGCCGGCAGTTACCCCATGCCTGAGGCGAGCCTCGCGCCAATCGTGACGCCCCACGGACGGCTGATGCTCGCGCCGGCCGAGGACGCGCCTGCGCTCGCCGATGACCTGCGGCGCAGGATTGAGACGGCCTTCGCGCGCGGCACGGGCCACGGGCTGCTGCAGCTCGGCGCGGGCGAGGTGGGCGTCGCGCTGCCGCCGCTCTTCGCCTATTGGCGCGAGTTCGCTGCGCGTCATGTGACGGCGCTCTGTGCACTGCCGGAGGCGGAGGCCGCGGGCCCACTCGGGCCGATCGCGGCGCCGGGCGCGGAAGTGCTGGAGCCTCTCGTCGCCGACGCGCCGCCCATGACCGGCGCCGAATACCTCACCGCGGCGGTGCTGCGCGCGTCATGGCGTGCGCTCGACGAGGCGCTTCGCGAGGAGCTTGCGGAATCGAAGCTCGGCCTTCCCGAATTCCTCGGGCGGCGCAATCCCGCCTGGCATCTCGTCGGCCGGGTGTGCTTCAACCTCGCGGAGAATCGCGGCGACGAGGAAGCGCCGTTCGCCTTTCTCGCCACCTACACGGCGAAGCTCTCGGCGCAGGCCAAGGCGCAGCACCTGCCGCTCGCGCAGGCGCTGCGCGAATACGCCGGCGCGAAGAACAAGGCGCGGCTCCTCTCGCTGCTGCTCCCGGTGCAGCGCGCCGCCGCGGAATGCGCCTGGGTCAAGGCGATGGTCGATGCGGGGGAGATCTACCACGCGCTCCGCTGGACGCCGGCCGAGGCGCTGCAGTTCCTCGCCGACGTGCCGCGCATCGAGTCGGCGGGCGTCGTCGTGCGCATGCCGGGCGCCTGGCGCGACGGGCGCCCATCGCGGCCGGTGGCGAAGGCGAGCGTCGGCGCAAATGCGCCTCCGCTGCTGGGCGCCGAGGCGCTGCTCGACTTCGAGATGGAAGTGACACTCGACGGCGAGCGGTTGAGCGCCGCCGAGATCGGCAAGCTCCTTGCCGGAACCGAAGGGCTCCAGTTGCTGCGCGGTCGCTGGGTCGAGGTCGACCGCGAGAAGCTCGGCCGCACGATAGAGCGTTTGCGGGCGATCGAGGAGGCCGCGGCCGGCAGCGGCCTCTCATTCGCCGAGGCGATGCGCCTCGTCGCCGGTGCCCCTATCGCCGATGACGGCGCGGAGGCCGAGGTCGAGCGCGACTGGTCGCGCGTGGTCGCCGGTCCTTGGCTGGCCCGGACTCTCGAGGGGCTACGCAGCCCCGCGGGCCTCGCCCGCGTCGACCCGGGCGCGGGCTTGAAGGCGACGCTGCGGCCGTATCAGCAGGCGGGGCTGCGATGGCTGTACCTGCTGCACAGGCTGGGCCTCGGCGCCTGCCTCGCCGACGACATGGGGCTGGGCAAGACGATCCAGGTCCTGGCGCTGCTGGTTGCCCTGAAGAGAGACGGCGGAACCGGATCGGGGCCGAGCCTGCTCGTCGCGCCGGCATCCCTGCTCGCGAACTGGGCCGCCGAGATCGAACGTTTCGCGCCGGGGCTGCGTGCGATCGTCGCGCACCCCTCGGAGATCCCCGCGGACGAACTGAAGGCGCTCGATCCCGCGCGTGTCGCGGAAGCCGACCTGGTCATCACGAGCTACGGCTCGCTCCTGCGCCTGCCCTGGATCGCGGCGACGCGCTGGCGGATGGCGGTGCTCGACGAGGCGCAGGCGATCAAGAACCCGGGCGCCAAGCAGACGCGCGCGGTGAAGGCGCTCGACGCGGGCTCGCGCCTCGCGCTCACTGGCACGCCGGTTGAGAACCGGCTATCGGACCTGTGGTCGATCTTCGATTTCGTCAATCCGGGTTTGCTCGGCTCGGGCAAGGCCTTCGGCCGCTTCACGCGGCGGCTCGACGAGGCGGGGCACTACGGCCCGCTGCGCGAGCTGGTGCGCCCCTACCTCCTGCGCCGCCTGAAGACCGACAAGTCGGTGATCGCCGACCTGCCCGACAAGACCGAGGTCAAGGCGTGGTGCAGCCTGAGCGCGCGCCAGGCGGCGCTCTACGAGCAGGCGGTCAAGGAGCTCGCCGCCGGGCTGGGAGCCGCCCGGGGCATCGCGCGCAAGGGCGCGGTGCTCGCGTTCCTCATGCGCTTCAAGCAGATCCTCAACCATCCTTCGCAATGGCTTGGCGACGGCGCGTGGGGCGAGCGCGACAGCGGCAAGTTCCTGCGCCTGCGCGAGATCGCCGAAGTGATCGCAGCCAAGCAGGAGAAGGTGCTGGTGTTCACCCAGTTTCGCGAGGTCACCGCCCCGCTGGCCGCTTTCCTCGGCTCGGTATTCGGGCGGCCGGGCGTGGTGCTGCACGGAGAAACCGCGGTGGCGAAGCGCCGGGACCTGGTGCGCCGGTTCCAGGAGGACGAGCGCGTGCCGTTCTTCGTGCTCTCGCTCAAGGCGGGCGGCGCCGGGCTCAACCTCACCGCCGCGTCGCACGTGGTGCATTTCGACCGCTGGTGGAACCCGGCGGTCGAGGACCAGGCCACGGACCGCGCGTTTCGCATCGGCCAGACGAAGAACGTGCTGGTGCACAAGTTCGTCTGCCGCGGCACGCTCGAGGACCGCATCGACCGGCTGATAGAATCCAAGCGCGAGCTCGCGAGGGACGTGATCGAAGGCGGCGCCGAAGTGCTGCTCTCCGAAATGTCGGACCGGGAGCTGCTCGATCTGGTCGCGCTCGACCTGCGCGCCGCACGAGCGGAGGCATGACCCATGGATTGGGACTGGAAGCCCCACGTTCCTGTCGCCGTGCGCCGGCGCAAGGCGCAGAAGGAATTGGAGAAAGCGCGCGGGAAAGGCCAGGCGTTATCGCCGGTCAGAGTCGCTGGCCGCGCCATCGCGACGACCTTCTGGGGAAAGGCCTGGTGCCAGAACCTCGAGCGCTACAGCGACTACTCGAACCGCCTGCCGCGTGGCCGAAGCTACGCGCGCAACGGCGCGGTGATCGACCTGAAGATCGACGCCGGCGTGGTCGCGGCGCGCGTGTCCGGCTCGTCGCTCTACAGGACGACCGTCACGGTGTCGGCGTTACCGAAGGCACAGTGGCGGGCGATCGCTGCGGATTGCGCGGGATCGATCGATTCGCTCGTCGAGTTGATGCAGGGCCGGCTTTCGAAGGGCGTCATGGAGCGCGTTTCCCGTGAAGGCGCGGGCCTCTTCCCCGCGCCCCGGGAGATCGCGTTCGAGTGCAGCTGCCCCGACTGGGCACGCATGTGCAAGCACGTGGCCGCGGTGCTGTACAGCGTTGGGGCGAGGCTCGACGAGAGCCCGGAGCTGCTCTTCACGCTGCGCAAGGTCGACGCCGCCGAGTTGGTCGCCCA
>JBKJTM010000239.1:0-21936 GCA_046590805.1 Usitatibacter sp. | reverse complement strand
TTGGCATACGCGCGACATGAAAACCTCAGGCCTAGGGCTGTAGAATCAAAGCGTTAGATTTTAGCACCTTCCAGCACCCCGCCGCAACCGGCACCTCTCCCGTGCCCAGCTCACGCCTTCCCCGCATCCTGGGGATTTTCTCTTTGCTTTCCGTTACTTGGGGAAGTGTGCGGGCGCTCGCGTTTCCGAGGCCGCGGCAAACGGGGGCCGGCTCACATTCGCTCGCCCTTTTTCCGCCGCGGCGGTTGGCGGCCCGTACGGGGCGGCGACCTGCGCGCGACCGACCGGGGCCCTGCCTCGACCGGCAGGGCGTCGCCGGCGCTACGCCGCCAGTAGGTGCGCCAATTCATAGCAGCCCTCGCTCGGCGAACGAGAGGCACGCGCCCGGCGCGACGATGAAGTGATCGAGGACCTTCACGTCGACGAGCGCCAACGCCTCCGCGAGCGTGCGCGTGAGCGCCTGGTCCTGGATGCTCGGTTCGGCCACGCCTGAGGGATGGTTGTGGGCGAGGATCACCGCGGCGGCGTTGTGCGCGAGCGCGTGCTTCACCACCTCTCGCGGATAGACGCTCGTCTGCGTGAGCGTGCCGCGGAAGAGCTCGGAAGCCGCGATCACGCGGTTCTGCGCATCGAGGAACACGCAGTAGAAGGCTTCATGGCCGAGGTCCTGCATGCTGAGGCGCAGGTAGCCGCGCACCGCCGCGGGCGAGGCGAGGCTGTCGCGGGCCTTCATCTCTTCGGCGAGGGCGCGCCGCGCGAGCTCCATCACCGCCGCGATCTGCGCGTACTTGGCCGCTCCCACCCCGGGCACCTCACCGAGCTCGCGCGGCGCGGCCGAAAGCAGGCGCGAAACGCGGCCGAAGCGGGCAAGCAGCTCGCGGGCCACGTCCAGCGCGCTCTTGCCGCGGCGGCCGGTTCCGAGGAAGAGCGCGATGAGCTCCGCGTCCGATAGCGACGCCGCTCCGCGCGCCACAAGGCGTTCGCGGGGCCGTTCGGCAGGCGGCCAGTGGGCCATCGACATGCGCGCCTCGAAGCGTAAAATGCGTTTATGGACAAGGTCTTGAATCAGCGACTGGTGCTCGGGGTCACCGGCGGCATCGCCGCCTACAAGGTGGCCGAGCTCGCTCGCCTCCTGACAAGGAATAACGTCGAAGTGCAGGTTGCGATGACCGCGGCGGCGACTAGATTTGTAACCCCCGTCACATTCCAGGCGCTCACCGGCAAGCCTGTCGTGACCGACCTCTGGGACGCGAGCTACGCCAACAACATGGCGCACATCGAGCTCTCGCGCGGAGCGCGCGCCATCCTCGTGGCCCCCGCGAGCGCCGACTTCATGGCGAAGCTCGCGCACGGGCTCGCCGACGACCTGCTTGCCACCGCGTGCCTCGCTCGCAACTGCCCGCTGCTGCTGGCGCCGGCGATGAATCGCGAGATGTGGGACAACCCCGCCACCCAGCGCAACGTCGCCTCGCTGCGTGCCGACGGCGTCACGATGCTCGGCCCCGCCGCCGGCGACCAGGCGTGCGGCGAGGTGGGCATGGGACGGATGCTGGAGCCCGAGGAGCTGCTCGAAGCGGTGCTCGCCTTCTTCGCGCCCAAGCGCCTCGCCGGCCGCAAGGTGATCGTCACCGCGGGGCCGACCTTCGAGGCGATCGACACGGTGCGCGGCATCACCAACCTTTCCTCCGGGAAGATGGGTTACGCGATTGCCGACGCAGCGGCATCGCAGGGCGCCGAGGTGACACTGATCAGCGGCCCCACGGCGCTCACGCCGCCCGCGGCAACGCACTTCGTCTACGTGACCAGCGCGGCCGAGATGGCGAACGCGGTGAAGGCCCACGTTGCCCAGGCCGACTATTTCTTCGGGGTCGCCGCGGTCGCCGACTACACGCCGGTGGCGGCATCGAAGAGCAAGCTGAAGAAGACCGCCGAGCCGATGGAACTCAAGCTGAAGCCGACCGAGGACATCCTCGCTTACGTGGCGGCGCTGCCGGAGGCGCCGTTCTGCGTCGGCTTCGCCGCCGAAAGCGAGAACCTCGCCGCCTACGCGCAGGCGAAGCGCGCGCGCAAGCAGATCCCGATGATCGTCGCCAACCTCGTGCAGCACACCATCGGCAAGGAAGAGAACGAAGTCACCATCTACGACGACCATGGCGCGCACCCGCTCGCGCGCGCGCCCAAGTCGAAGATCGCCCACGGCATCATCGCGCATGCGCTCAGGCTCGCCGAAGAGCGGCCGCAAGCCGCGACCGTCACGCCGATCAAGCAGGTCTCATAGGGGACGGACCCCGGTTCTTGCCTCTGCCTGGGTTGGGGTCCGTCCCCGGTTTAACAGGGTTCATGAAAAAACTGGATATCAGGATTCTCGACGAGAGGATCCGCCCGCATTTGCCCGCCTACGCCACACCCGGCAGTGCGGGGCTGGACCTGCGCGCGTGCATCGCGGATGCGATCACCCTCGAGCCCGGCGACAGCACGCTGATTCCCTCCGGGCTCGCGATCCATCTCGATGACCCGGCGCTCGCGGCGGTGATCATTCCGCGCTCGGGCCTCGGCCACAGGCACGGCATCGTGCTCGGCAATCTCGTGGGCCTCATCGATTCCGACTACCAGGGCCAGGTGTTCGTCTCGTGCTGGAACCGCGGCAGGGAGCCGTTCGTGGTGAATCCGCTCGAGCGCATCGCGCAGCTGGTGGTGGTGCCTGTCGTCCAGGTCGCGCTCAACGTCGTCGACTCGTTCGAGGCGAGCGCGCGCGGCGCGGCCGGCTTCGGCTCCACCGGCAAGCACTGACTTGCGCGGCATCGTCCTCTTCGCGCACGGCGCGCGCGATCCCGAATGGGCCCGCCCCTTCGAGCGCATCCGCGACCGGGTGCGCTCGAGCCGTCCCGAGTGCCCGATCGAGCTCGCCTACCTCGAGGTGATGGCGCCGCCGCTCGACGAGGCGATCGCGCTGCTCGCGGCCGAGGGCGCTTCGTCGATCACCGTGTTCCCGCTCTTCATGGCGCAGGGCGGGCACCTGAAGCACGACCTGCCGAAGCTGCTCGATGAAATCCGCAGGACTCATCCCAACCTGCCGCTCTCGCTGGAGACCGCGATCGGCGAGGTGCCGGAGATCCTCGAGGCGATCTCGGGCTGGATCCTCGAACGCGTCGACTGATCCGTAGGGACGGACGCAGGTTTTCGCTTTTGCCTGGTTCAGGGTCCGTCCCTGGTTTACGGGTTCATTTCTTGCCGCAGATCGAGTAGCCGTCGTTCCACCCCATCGAGTACTGGCCGTCGTCCGCGAACCGCTTGGCATCCTTGCGCGCGTACTGCGTGCGCTTGGCGGACTCGCAGCCGTCGATGTAGCCGTCGCGCACCGCGGGCGGGTAACCGCTCAGGTTGTAGGTGGGACGCGACGCCTGGGTACGCCGCTCCTGCGCCTGGACCGGCGTCTCGGGCACGGTGGCGGGGGGCGGCGGGACCACCACCGTGGCGCAGCCGCCGGCGATCAGCATCAGGGGCAACAGGGCGTGTCGTCTCATCTCACCATCCGTGCGTTAGCATTGTTGTCATGGCCTGCCGATTCGACACCTTACTCCCGCTGCGGGTTCTCCTCGGCGCTCTGCTCCTGCACGCGTCTGTCGGCGCGCATGCGGATGCGGGCATGCGCACCACCCAAATCCGGGTGGGCGCGCATCCGCTCAAGGTCGAGGTCGTGCAGAGCGATCCGGAGCGCGAGAAAGGCCTCATGTTCCGCAAGTCCATGGGCGCCAACGACGGCATGCTGTTCATCTTCGCGGAGCCCGCGTACCACGCCATGTGGATGAAGAACACGCTGATCCCGCTCTCGGTCGCGTTCGTGGATGGCGAGGGCGTGATCCTCAACATCCTCGACATGGAGCCGCAGACCCTCGACACCCACATGTCGGCGGGACCGTCGATCTACGCGATCGAGACCAACAAGGGCTGGTTCGCGCAGAAAAAAATAAAGGCCGGCGACAAGGTCACCGGCCTTCCCAGGGGTCAGACCCCGATTCAAGCGCGTTGATACCAACCCGGTTGGCTGCGCTCCGCGAAATCGGGGTCTGACCCCGGTTTTATCCCTACACGCCGAACATCGCGCGGCGGAAGATCCCGCCGGAGGCGACCATGAAGAACAGCATCGGCATCGACAGCGCCACGTTGGTACGCGAGGCGAGGAAGGCGACGCGACGCGCCTTGTTCTTCTCCTCGTCGCTCGCGGCGACGATGCCGAGGATCTTCTTCTGGTTGGGCCAGATCAGCACCCACACGTTGAAGAACATGATGAGGCCCAGCCACGCGCCGATGCCGATGGGAACGTAGGCGCGCTCCTTGAAGAAGAGCGCGTCGTCCAGCTTTCCGCCCAGGATCATCGCGCCCATCACCACCGTGACCACCGCGGCCCAGCGGAAGAAGAAGAGGGCCCGTGGCGCCACATGCTTGGTGATGCCCGCGCCCGTGGGCGGCGTGTCGGCCGCGGCTTTCTTGAGCGCGTCGACCTGGACGAAGTTGAAGTAGTAGAGAAGCCCGATCCACATGACGCCCGCCATGATATGGACCCAGCGCCCGATGCCGTAGACGAGGAAGTCGGTCATCTCAGGCTCCCATCATCGAGCGTGCAAGGTAATAGAGAACCACTGTCAGCACGAGGCCCGTGATGACGGTGCCCCACAGCGAGTCGAGAGGATTTTTCATGAGTTTTGCTCCAAGTGTGGGAAGGCGCCTGCGCGCGGATTCTACCACGCGGCCACCCGGCACAGCCCTGAATCCGGCGGAAAAACCCTACGGATTAAGGGGTTACAATGAGTCCGTGACAACCGACCCGCATCCCTACTCGCGGCTCACGCCGGACGTCGTGCTGAACGCGCTGGATGCGGCGGGCCTGCGCTGCGACGGCCGTCTGCTGGCGTTGAACAGCTACGAGAACCGCGTCTACCAGGTCGGCGTCGAGCCCGACGAGGGCCCCGGGCTGGTGGTGGCGAAGTTCTACCGCCCGGCGCGCTGGAGCGACGCGCAGATCCTGGAGGAGCACGCGTTCGCCGCCGAGCTGGACGATGCCGAGATTCCGGTGGTCGCGCCGATGAAGCTCGCGGGCTCGACGCTCACCCATGCCGAGGGATTCCGCTTCGCGGTGTACCCGCGCCGCGGCGGACGCGCGCCGGAGCTCGACGACGGCGAGGTGCTCGAATGGCTCGGGCGCTTCATCGGCCGCATCCACGCGGTGGGCGCGGTGAGGCCCTTTGTCACCCGCCCCACCCTCGACATCGAGAGCCTGGGCAACGAGCCGCGCGCGTTCCTGCTCGCGAGCGGCCTCATTCCGCCCGACCTGCGAGCGCCCTGGCAACAAGCCGCGGAGCTCGCGCTCGAGGCGGTGCGGCATGCATTCGCGCGCACCGGCAAGGTGGCTTCGATCCGGCTGCACGGCGACTGCCACGCCGGCAACGTGCTGTGGACACCCGCGACCGGCAACGCGATGGGCGGGCCGCACTTCGTCGACCTCGACGACAGCCGCATGGGTCCGGCGGTGCAGGACCTGTGGATGCTGATCTCCGGCGACCGCGAGGCCATGGGGCGCCAGCTCGGGCGGATGCTGAGAGGCTACGAGGACTTCATGGAGTTCGACGACCGCGAGCTGCAGCTGGTCGAGGCGCTGCGCACCTTGCGCCTGCTGCACTACTCGGCATGGATCGCGCGCCGCTGGGACGACCCGGCCTTCCCGATCGCCTTCCCCTGGTTCAACACCGCGCGCTACTGGCAGGACCGGGTGCTGGAACTTCGCGAACAGATCGCGGCCATGCAGGAAGGCGCGTTGGTGCCGGCGTAGCTGGTTTGCATTCAGTCGCCCCAGGCGGGGAAACCCCCGCCCGAATCTCTGCTCCAATGGGAGATGCCAATAACAAGACGACTCGATGAGCGACCTTCCTAACGATCCGCATCCGACCGAGATCGCCCGTCCGCGCCGACGCTGGGTCTACCCCACCGTGATCGTCGCGATGATCTCGCTGATGGCGCTCGGCGCCTGGTGGATCTGGGGGCGCGGCGACGCGCCCGTTCCCGGCGCCGCCGCGACCAAGGACGGCAAGGCGGGAACCGGCAAGGGCGGACGGCGCGGCGGAGCCGCCGGCTTCGATCCCAACCGCGCCCAGCCTGTCCAAGCAGTTCCCGCGCGGCCCGCCGACATCAACATCGTGCAGACCGCGCTCGGCACCGCGACAGCCTTGCGTACGGTCACTGTCAAGCCGCGCGTCGATGGGCAGCTGCAGGCAGTCCTCTTCACCGAAGGGCAGCTGGTGAAGCAGGGCGACGCGCTCGCGCAGATCGACCCGGTGCCGCTGCAGGTGGCGCTCTCGCAGACCGAGGGACAGCTCGCGCAAAATGCCGCGCAGCTCAACAACGCGCGCCTCGACCTCGATCGCTACAGGAAGCTCCTCGAACAGGACTCGATCGCCGCGCAGCAGGTGGACCAGCAGGCGGCGCTGGTGCGCCAGCTCGAGGGCACGGTGAAGGTCGGGCAGGCGCAGGTCGACAACGCCAGGCTGCAGCTCTCCTACACGCGGATCACAGCGCCGATCACGGGCCGCACCGGCTTGAAGCAGGTCGACGCCGGCAACATGGTGCGCGGCTCGGACGTGAACGGTGTCGCCGTCATCACCCAGGTCGATCCCATGGGCGTGGTGTTCACGATTCCGCAGGACACGCTTCCGCGCGTCCTCGCGCGGCTATCCGCGGGCGACAAGCCGGTGGTCGAGGCGTGGGACCGGGAGCAGAAGGCGCTGCTCGCGAAGGGCACGCTCATCACCACCGACAACCAGATCGACGTGACCACGGGCACGGTGCGCCTCAAGGCCGAGCTGCCGAACAAGGAAGGCAAGCTCTTCCCCAACCAGTTCGTGAACGTGCGCATGCTGGTGGACGTGAGGAAGGGCGCGATCGCAGTGCCCACGGCGGCGATCCAGCGCGCGGCGCAGGGCACCATCGTCTACGTGGTGAAGGAAGACAACACCGTCAGCATCCGGCCGGTGACGACGGGGCCCACCGAAGGGCCGCTGGTCGCGATCGAATCGGGATTGCAGGCGGGCGAGCGAGTGATCACGGATGGCGTCGATCGCATTCGCGAAGGCGCGAAGGTCGAGGTCACGGTCCCCGGGGGTGGTCAGAGGCCCGGGGGCGCGCCCGGAGCGGCGCCCGGCGGACAGCGCGGGGAAGGCAAGCGGGAGTTCAGGAAACGGGAGGGTGGCGAAGCTGCTACGCCCGCGGCGGCTCCCAGGGCCTCGAGTGAGCCGGCAAAGGTGACTCCGCAGCCGGCACCCGTTGCCGCACCCACCAATGCCCCGCCTGCGGCTACCGCCGACGAGGGGAAGCGCGCAGAGATGCGCAGGAAGCTCGAGGGGATGACGCCTGAGGAGCGCAAGGAATTCATGCGCAAGCGCATGGAGGGCATGACGCCCGAGCAGCGCGAGGAATTCAGGAAGCGCCGCGAGGCGCGCCGCGAAGTTAATCCGGAATGAGAAGACCCGGCAAGCCGCCGCTGTGAACCCCTCACGCCTCTTCATCCTGCGGCCGGTCGCGACCGCGTTGTTGATGATCGCGATCCTGCTCTCGGGCTGGGTCGCGTACCGGCAGCTGCCGCTCTCGGCGCTGCCGCAAGTCGACTACCCGACCATCCAGGTGGTCACCCTGTATCCGGGCGCGAGCCCCGACGTGGTGACCTCCGGCATCACGGCGCCGCTCGAGCGCCAGTTCGGCCAGATGCCGGGCCTGAAGCAGATGTCTTCCACCAGCTCCGGTGGCGCTTCGGTCATCACCCTGCAGTTCGACCTGAAGGTCGAGCTGGACAGCGCCGAGCAGGAGGTGCAGGCCGCCATCAACGCCGGCTCCAACTTCCTTCCCAACGACCTGCCCTCGCCGCCGATCTACAGCAAGGTGAACCCGGCCGACGCGCCCATCCTCACCATCGCCATCACCTCGAAGACGATGAAGATGACGCAGGTGCAGAACCTGGTGGACACGCGCATGGCGCAGAAGATATCCCAGGTGCCCGGCGTGGGGCTGGTGACGCTCTCCGGGGGCCAGCGTCCCGCGGTACGCGTGCAGGTCAATCCGCGCGCCACGGCCTCGGCCGGGCTCTCGATGGACGACCTGCGCAACGCCATCAACGCGGCCAACGTGAACCAGGCCAAGGGCAGCTTCGACGGGCCGGAGCGCGCCTACACCATCGACGCCAACGACCAGCTGAGAAGCCCCGAGGAATACCGCCAGATCGTCGTTGCCTACAAGAACGGCGCGCCGATCTACCTCGCCGACATCGCCGACGTGGTCGAGGACGCGGAGAATGCCCGCCTTGCCGCGTGGATGAACGACATCCCCGCGATCATCGTCAACGTGCAGCGCCAGCCGGGCGCGAACGTGATCGAGGTGGTCGACCGGGTGAAGGAGCTGATGCCGGCGCTCACCGCGGCGCTGCCGGGCGCGATCGAGACGCACCTCCTCACCGACCGCACGGTGACGATCCGCGCCTCGGTGCACGACACGCAGTTCGAGCTGATGCTCGCCGTGGTCCTGGTAGTCGCGGTGATCTTCGTCTTCCTGAGGAGCGCCCGGGCGACGCTCATCCCCGCGGCCGCGGTGCCGCTGTCGCTCATCGGCACCTTCGGGATCATGTATTTCATGGGGTTCAGCATCAACAACCTCACGCTGATGGCGCTCACCATCGCTACCGGCTTCGTGGTGGACGACGCGATCGTGGTGATCGAGAACATCGCGCGCTACGTCGAGGAGGGCGAGGACCCGATGGAAGCGGCGCTGAAGGGATCGAAGCAGATCGCCTTCACCATCATCTCGCTCACGTTCTCGCTGGTGGCGGTGCTGATCCCGCTGCTCTTCATGGGCGACGTGGTCGGCCGCCTCTTCCGCGAGTTCGCCGTGACCCTCGCGGTGGCGATCCTGATCTCGGCCTTCGTCTCGCTCACCCTCACGCCGATGATGGCCGCGCGGCTCCTGAAGCACACCCCGCCCGAGAAGCAGGGGCGCTTCTACAGGAAGAGCGGTGAGACCTTCGACGGCATGATCGCGCGCTATGACCGGGTGCTGGTCTGGGTGCTGCGCCACCAGCCGCTCACGATGATCGTGTTCCTGGTGACGCTCGCGCTCACGGCGCTGCTGTACCTGCTGATCCCGAAGGGCTTCTTCCCGCAGCAGGACACGGGCCTCATCCAGGGGGTCTCGGAGGCGGCGCACGCGAGCTCCTTCTCGGCGATGTCGGACCGCAGCCGGACGCTCTCGCAGATGCTGCTGGAGGACCCGGCGGTAGAGAGCGTCTCCTCGTTCATCGGCGTCGACGGCACCAACATCACGCAGAACGCGGGACGGCTGCTGATCCAGCTGAAGCCGCACGGCTCGCGGCCGCGCGCGAGCGTGGTGATGGAGCGCTTGAAGCGCCGCGTGGCGCAGCAGGACTCGATCCAGCTCTTCCTGCAGCCGGTGCAGGACCTCACCATCGAGGACCGGGTGAGCCGCACGCAGTACCAGTTCACCCTGCAGAGCGCGGACCGCCAGGAGCTGCACGCGGCCACGGCGCGCCTGGTGGAACGCCTGAAGAAGGTGCCCGAGGTGGCGGATGTGACTTCCGACGTCCAGGACCAGGGGTTGCAGGCCTACGTCACCATCGACCGCGACAGCGCGGGGCGCATGGGCGTCACCCCGGCCGCCATCGACAACGCGCTCTACAACGCCTTCGGGCAGCGGCTCATCTCGACGATCTTCACGCAATCGACCCAGTACCGCGTGGTGCTCGAGGTGAAGCCCGAGTTCCGCCGCGGGCCGGCGGCGCTGAACGACATCTTCGTGCCCGGCGCCGGCGGCGTGCAGGTGCCGCTCTCCTCGGTAGCCTCGATCCAGGAACGCCCGGCGCTGCTGGCGATCAGCCACATCGGCCAGTTCCCCGCGACCACCGTTTCCTTCAACCTTGCCGAGGGTTTCGCCCTTGGCGAGGGGGTGAAGGCGGTCGAGGCGGCGGAAAAGGAGCTCAAGCTTCCCGCCAGCATCCGCACCAGCTTCCAGGGCGCGGCGAGCGCCTTCCGCGCCTCGCTCTTCAACACGCTGCTGCTGATCCTCGCGGCCATCGTCACCATGTACATCGTGCTGGGGGTGCTCTACGAGAGCTACATCCACCCGGTGACCATCCTCTCCACCCTGCCCTCGGCGGGCGTGGGGGCCTTGCTGTCGCTGATGGTCTTCGGGCAGGACCTCGGGATCATCGCCATCATCGGCATCATCCTGCTCATCGGCATCGTGAAGAAGAACGCGATCCTGATGGTCGACTTCGCCCTCGATGCCGAGCGCGAGCAGGGCTTGCCGGCCGACGAGGCGATCCACAAAGCCGCGCTGCTGCGCTTCCGTCCCATCCTGATGACGACCATGGCGGCGTTGCTGGGGGCGCTGCCGCTGATGCTGTCGTGGGGCGTCGGCTCCGAGCTGCGGCGCCCGCTCGGCATCGCAATGGTGGGCGGGCTCATCTTCTCGCAGCTGCTCACGATCTTCACGACGCCGGTGATCTACCTCTACTTCGATCGCCTGTCGAAGCGGTGGCGCAAGCCAAGGCAACCCGAAGCGCGTGAGGTGGCGGATGGCGGCTCGCCAACGCTTTGAAAACGCCGCTTGCCCGGATGACTCGCCGACCATGATCGAGACCTTTGTCCGCCGACCCGTCGCAACGACGTTGCTGACGGTGGGCGTGGCTTTGGCGGGCATCGTGTCGTTCGGCCTGCTGCCGGTCTCGCCGTTGCCGCAGGTGGATTTCCCCACGGTATCGGTCAGCGCTTCGCTCCCGGGTGCCAGTCCCGAGGTCATGGCCGCGACAGTGGCGACGCCGCTCGAGCGCGCGTTGGGTCGCATCGCCGGCGTGACCGAGATGACCTCGAGCTCGTCCCTCGGCAGCACGCGCGTCACGCTTCAGTTCGAGCTCTCGCGCGACATCAACGGCGCCGCGCGCGAGGTGCAGGCGGCGATCCAGGCGGCGCGCACGCAGTTGCCCTCGAGCCTTCCCAACAACCCGAGCTACCGCAAGGTGAACCCGGCGGACGCGCCGGTGATGATCCTCGCAATGACCTCGGAGACGCATACGCGCGGCCAGATGTACGACATCGCCTCCACGGTCCTGGCGCAGCGCATCTCGCAGGTGGCCGGCGTGGGCCAGGTGACGGTGGGCGGCGGCTCGCTGCCCGCGGTGCGGGTCGAGCTCAACCCCACGGTGCTCAACAAGCTCGGGGTGAGCTTCGAGGACGTGCGCGGCGCCATCACCGCCAACAACGTGAACCGCCCGAAGGGATTCCTGGACGACGACAAGCGCTATTGGCAGATCCTCGCCAACGACCAGGTGAAGACCGCGGCGGAGTACATGCCGATCATCGTCACCTACCGCAACGGCGCGGCGGTCCGGCTGCAGGACGTGGGCCGGGTCGAGGACAGCGTGCAGGACGTGCGCAACTACGGCGTGGC
Organism: Usitatibacter sp.; assembly: GCA_046590805.1. GTDB lineage: Bacteria > Pseudomonadota > Gammaproteobacteria > Burkholderiales > Usitatibacteraceae > Usitatibacter. Next base: position 10,437 of record JBKJTM010000239.1, on the reverse strand, counting down.
CAACGGCAAGCCCGCGGTGATGCTGATCATCAACCGCCAGCCGAACGCCAACATCATCGAGGTGGTCGACCGCGTGACGGCGCTACTGCCCGAGTTCCGCGCCTCGATCCCGCAGACGGTGAATCTCGAGCTGATGATGGAGCGCACCTCCACCATCCGCGCGTCGCTCCGCGAGGTCGAGAGGTCGCTCCTCATCTCGGTGGCGCTGGTGATCCTGGTGGTGTTCCTGTTCCTGAGGAGCGGACGCGCGACCCTCATTCCGGCGATCGCGGTGCCGATCTCGCTCATCGGCACATTCGGCGCCATGTACCTGCTGGGCTACAGCCTCAACAACCTGTCGCTGATGGCGCTCACCGTCGCCACCGGCTTCGTGGTCGACGATGCGATCGTGGTCCTGGAGAACGTGCAGCGCTACATCGAGAAGGGCATGGCGCCCTACGAGGCGGCGATGAAGGGCGCGCGCGAGGTGGCCTTCACCGTGGTCTCGATCAGCGTGTCGCTGGTTGCGGTGTTCATCCCGATCCTCTTCATGGGCGGCATCATCGGGCGCCTCTTCCGCGAGTTCGCGGTGACGCTGTCGGTGGCGATCGGCATCTCGCTCCTGGTCTCGCTCACCACCACGCCGATGATGTGCTCGCTGCTGCTTCGTCCCACCAGGAAGGAAGAGCAGGGGAGGATCTCGCGCTGGGCCGAGCGCGCCTTCGATCGGGTGCTGCGCGGCTACGCGAGGAGCCTCGCCTTCGTCCTCGAGTATCCATTCCCGATGCTGCTCATCTTCATCACCACCATCGGCATCAACATCTGGCTCTACACCATCGTGCCGAAGGGCTTTTTCCCGCAGCAGGACACCGGGCGCCTGATCGGCTTCGTGCGCGCAGACCAGTCGATCTCGTTCCGGGCGATGCGCGACAAGCTGAACAACTTCGTCGCCATCGTGCAGCAGGACCCGGCCGTCGAGAATGTCACCGCCTTCACCGGCGGCGGTCAGCGCAACACGGCGCAGATGTTCATCGCGCTCAAGCCGCTGAAGGAGGGGCGCGAGCCGATCGACGTGGTGCTCACCCGCATGCGTGCGGCGCTCGGGAAGGAACCCGGTGCCAATGCGTTCCTGAACCCGATACAGGACCTGCGCGGCGGCGGCCGGCAGTCGGATGCGGCGCAGCAGTTCACCCTCCGCGGCGAAGACGTGGCCGAGCTTCGCACCTGGGCCACGCGCCTCGAGCGCGAGCTGCGCCAGCTCGCCGAGATCACCGACGTCAATTCCGACCAGCAGAACCGCGGGCTGCAGATGTCGCTCGCGATCGACCGGCCGACGGCGGCGCGCCTCGGGGTCTCGATCCGGTCGATCGACAGCACGTTGAACCTCGCCTTCGGCCAGGCGGTGGCTTCCACCATCTACCAGGATCGCAACCAGTACCGCGTGATCATGGAGGCGGCGCCGGAATACACCCAGGGGCCGGCGACGCTCGACTCGATCTACGTGCTCTCGCCCACCAAGGGGCAGGTGCCGCTCTCGGCATTCTCGCGCTACGAGCCGACACTGGCACCCCTCTCGGTCAACCACCAGGGGCAATTCGCCGCCACCACCATCTCGTTCAACCTCGCGCCGGGGGTGGCGATGTCGGAAGCCTCGCAGGTGATTCGCGAGTCGCTCGCGCGCATCGGCACTCCCACCAATATCTACGCCTCCTTCGAGGGGACGGCGAAGCTCTTCCAGCAGGGCCTGGACAACCAGCCGTGGCTGATCCTCGCCGCGCTCCTCACCGTCTACATCGTGCTCGGGATCCTCTACGAGAGCACCATCCACCCGATCACCATCCTCTCGACGCTGCCGTCGGCAGGCGTGGGCGCGCTGCTCGCCCTGCTTCTCTTCAAGACCGAGTTCTCGATCATCGCGTTGATCGGCGTGATCCTGCTGATCGGGATCGTTAAGAAGAACGCGATCATGATGATCGACTTCGCGCTCGCCGCGGAGCGCGACCACCAGGCGAGCCCGCGCGACGCGATCTTCGAGGCGTGCGTGCTGCGCTTCCGGCCGATCATGATGACGACCATGGCGGCGCTGCTGGGCGCCATCCCGCTCGCGCTCGGCAGCGGCGACGGCGCGGAGCTGCGCCGGCCGCTCGGGATCTCGATCGTGGGCGGGCTGATTCTCAGCCAGCTGCTGACCCTTTACACCACGCCCGTTGTCTACCTCTATCTCGACCGCGCACGGCACTGGACGCGCAGCAAGTTCGCGCGGTCGCAGCCGGCGGTGGCGAATGCGGATTGAAAGGCCTGGAACGCCGATGGCATGGAAATGGAGTCTCAACATGGATCCGCGGCTATCGGCGTGGGGTTGTCGGCGGCCATCTGCGTTCCTGCTTTGCTCTTTCCTGACCGGATGCGCGATCGGCCCCAACTACGAAAAACCCGCGGTGGAGACGCCGGCGGCGTACAAGGAAATCCCGGGCGACTGGGTGCGCGCGCAGCCGAGGGACGAGGTGCCGAAGGGCAAGTGGTGGCAGGTGTTCAACGACCCGGTGCTGGGCGAGCTGGTCGAGCAGGTGAGCGTCTCCAACCAGACGCTGCGCGCCGCCGAGGCGCGCTACACGCAGGCGAGGGCCGCGGTGCGCTCGGCGCGTTCGGGCCTCTTTCCCACCGTGGGCGCGAGCGGCGGGGCATCACGCAGCCGCCGCGGCGACGCCGGCGCCTCGAGCCGCTACGACATCGGCCTCGACGCGCGCTGGGAGATCGACCTCTGGGGGCGCGTGCGGCGCCTGGTCGAAGCGAGCCGCGCGGGCAAGGAAGCGAGCGCCGCCGACCTGGAGTCGGTGCGCCTGTCGCTGCAGGCGGAGGTGGCGCTCAACTATTTCCAGCTGCGCGCAACCGATGTCCAGCAGGACCTGCTCGAGGACACCATCAAGGGCCTCCAGACCTCCTTCAACGTGACGCAGAACCGCTACCGGGCCGGCGTCGCCGCGCGCGTAGACGTGGTCCAGGCCGACTCCCAGCTGAAGAGCACCCAGGCCCAGGCCGTGGGCCTGCGCGCCACGCGCGCCACGCTCGAGCACGCCATCGCGGTGCTGGTGGGCAAGCCGCCCGCGGCGCTCTCGATCGTGCCCACCAAGCTGCAGGTGAGCATCCCCGACATCCCGCCGGGCGTCCCGTCGACGCTCCTCGAGCGCCGGCCCGACGTCGCGGCCGCGGAGCGCCGCATGCTGGCTGCCAACGCGCGCATCGGCGTGGCGCAGGCGGCCTGGTTCCCCTCGCTCAACCTCACCGGCAGCGCGGGTTTCACGAGCAACGCCCTCTCCAGCATCGTCTCCGCCCCCAACCGCGTGTGGTCGCTCGGCCTGGGCCTCGCCGGCACCCTGCTCGATTTCGGCGCCCGCTCCGCCAACGTGGATTCGGCGCGCGCCGCCTACGACGAGGCGCTGGCCAACTATCGCCAGTCGGTGCTCGAAGCCTTCCAGGAGGTCGAGGACAACCTCGCATCGGTACGCTGGCTCGCCGAGGAAGGCGACCTACAGCAGGACGCGGCGCGCCTCGCGCGCGAGAGCGTGCTGCTCACCGTGAACCAGTACAAGGCGGGCACCGTGAGCTATCTCAGCGTCGTGCAGGTGCAGGCGACGCAGCTGAACGAGGAGCGCCAGACGGTGCAGCTCCTCGGGCGGCGCCTCGCTTCGACCGTGCGCCTTATCCGCGCGCTCGGCGGCTCGTGGCAGGAGAGCGCCGCGCGCTAGGGAAGCTCTACACTTGTGCATCCAAAACGCGCGGGGCCGATGATGCAGGCAAATGCCACGGTCGAGGACTTCACGGACTGGGTGGGAAAGAGCGAGGTTCGCCGCGACAAGGTGAGCGCGGCGCCGCTCGCGGCGCTCAGCGCGATCCTCGACCGCGACGATCCCGAGCCGCGCGAAGGCGATGCCGCGCCGCCGCTCGCCCACTGGCTTTATTTCCTCCCGACGTACCGGCAATCGGACACCGGGCCCGACGGCCACGCGTCGCGGGGCGGCTTCCTGCCGCCGATCGCGCTCCCGCGGCGCATGTGGGCGGGGAGCCGCCTCGAGTTCGCGAAGCCGCTGCGGGTCGGAGCCACGGTCGAGCGCCTGTCCCGCATTACCTCGGTGGTACGCAAGGAGGGACGAAGCGGCGCGCTGGTATTCGTGACCGTTCGCCATGAGGTCCGCGACGCCGAGGGCCTGGTGCTCTCCGACGAGCACGACATCGTCTACCGCGGCGAGTCGGCCGCCGCGCCCGCGCCGGTCGTCGCGCCGACCGAGGCGAAGTGGCGACGCGAGATCCGTCCCGACCCGGTGCTGCTCTTCCGCTACTCCGCGGTCACCTTCAACGGCCACCGCATCCACTACGACCATCCATACACCACGCAGGTCGAGGGTTATCCGGGACTGGTGGTGCACGGGCCGCTGATCGCGACCCTGCTCGTGGACCTGCTGCGCCGCAACGACCCGGCAGCCGTCCTCTCGACCTACCGCTTCCGCGCGCTTCGTCCGCTCTTCGATACCGCGCCCTTCATGACGCTCGGCCAGCCGAACGCGGGGAATGCCTCCGCGCGCCTCTGGACCTGCGATGCCGAGGGCGCGACCACCATGGAGGCCGAGGCCACCTATGCTCGTTAACTGCGTTGCCTACGAGGCCGGCCGCAAGGTCGGCGACATCGCCAAGACCGAGATCAGCGAGTACCTGCAGCGCCCGGGTTGCTTCGTGTGGGTGGCGATCAAGGACCCGGAGCCCGCCGAGCTCCACGAGATGCAGGAGGAGTTCGACCTCCACGAGCTCGCCGTCGAGGACGCGATGGCCGGGCACCAGCGGCCCAAGATGGAGGAGTACGGAGCCTCGATCTTCACCGTGCTCAAGGTGCCGCAGCTGAAGGGCGACGACCTCGAGGTGGGCGAAGTCGACCTCTTCGTCGGCAGGAACTATGTGCTCTCCGTCCGGCATCGCACCGAGCCCGGATTCCAGGCGGTGCGCGACCGCTCCGAGTCGGAGCCCGAGCTCCTCGGGGTCGGCTCGGGATTCGTGTTCTACGCCCTCATGGACAACGTGGTCGACCGCTACTTCCCGCTGGTGGACGCGCTGGAAGTGCAGCTGGAGGCGATCGAGGAGCGCATCTTCGCCGACGGAACCAGCGCGCGCGCCAACATCGAGGAGCTCTACGCCCTCAAGCACAAGCTGATGGTGATGCGCCACGCGGTGGAGCCGCTGATCGAGGTGGTGCACAAGCTCTATGGCGGGCGCGTGCCCTCCATCTGCCACGGGGTGCAGGACTACTTCCGCGACATCTACGACCACCTGCTGCGACTGAGCACGCAGCTCGATGGCCTGCGTGACATGGTGATCACGGCGATGTCGGTCAACCTCGCGATGATCAACATGGGCACCGGCGAAGTCACCAAGCGCCTCGCGGCCTACGCCGCGCTGGTCGCGGTGCCCACACTCATCGCCGGCATCTACGGGATGAACTTCCAGCACATGCCGGAGCTGAAGATGGCGTGGGGCTATCCGATGGCGATCGCGATCATGGCGGCGATAGACACCTTCCTCTGGACCCGCTTCCGCAAGTCGGGCTGGCTCTAGGCAAGACCGGGGACAGAATCTTTTTTCCACGCAGCAGAAAAAAGAGTCCGTCGCCGGTCTGTCGCTAGTCGGCGCCGATCGAGCGCTTCTCGGTCGCGGCCTCCTCGAGGAGCCACTCGCGGAACTCCCCCAGCGCGCCATCGCCGGAGGCGGCCTCGGGCGTGACCAGGTAGTACGCGTAGCTCGCGGGCGCCGCGATGTCGAACGGCACCACCAGGCGCCCGGCCTCGATCTCGCTCCTCACCAACGGCTTGATCGCGAGGGCGACACCCATGCCCTCGAGCGCCGCCTCGAAGGCGAGGGAGGCGTCGCTGAAGTGCGGCCCGCGCGTGGCGTCGATGTCGTCCAGGCCGACCGAATGCAGCCAGTCCGCCCAGCTGGGACGCGCGTCCTCCTCGACCACCGTGTCGTCGTGCAGCAGCGTGTGGTGGCGCAGGTCCGCGAGGCTGCGAAGCGCGTGCTCACCCTGCAGCAGCCGCGGGCTGCAGATCGGCACGTAGGTCGCGGAAAACACCTCGTCCACCCGCGTGCCCGGATAGCGCCCATCGCCGAAGCGGATCATCGCGAGCGGCGTGTCGTCGCGCGCCTCGCTCGGGAGCGGCGGCTGCCCGTCCTCGTCGGGGCCGTCGATCATCGACGGGCGGCTCGCCAGGTGGAGCTCCAGGTTCGGGTGCGCGACGGTGAAGCGCGCCAGGCGCGGCACCAGCCAGCGCGCGGCGAAGTTGGGCGGGGCGATCACCGTGAGCGCGCCGCCTTCCGAGCGCGCGCGCACCTTGTCCACGGCGTCCGAGAGGCGCTCCAGGCCTTCCTGCACCAGCGGCAGCATCGCGACCGCCTGGGGCGTGAGCTCAAGCGCGCGCGTGAGCCGGCGGAAGAGGGGCTTGCCGAGATGGTCCTCGAGGCCCTTCACCTGGTGGCTCACCGCCCCGGGGGTCACGTGCAGCTCGCGAGCGGCGTTCTTGAAGCTCCGGTGGCGCGCGGCGGCCTCGAAAGCCCGAAGGGCATTCAGCGGCGGAAGGCGTCCGGGTAGCTTTGGCATGCCTCAACTTTCCTCATGCATTGATGTAGAACAAATCGGTTGTTGCAGTGCAACATAATACCTATATTGGACCTGTGCCGGTGGATTCAATTGCTGACCAGGCGCTTCTGCCCGGCTATCTTCCACAAGGAGAAGTACATGAATTTCAAGGAAAAATATCCAGACTTCGCAGCCATCGAAGGGCATATCCGCGCCGCCCGCGTGGAGCGCGCCGTGTACCTCAGCCAGGCCATCATCGGCGGTATCGAAGCCACGCTCGCCGGACTGAAGAAGCTCGGTGCCTTCGCCGCCCGCAACGTCGCGGCCGAACGCGACCGTCGCTCGATCGAGTCCGACGCCTTCCTGAAAAGGTCGGTCCCGCGCTACTGACTCGAACCGAAGGCCGGGCCCGCAGCCTCCTCCCCGAAGGAGCGCCCGGCCTCGCAGGGGGTCCGGCAGCGCCTCGCCCGCCCGCGGCACATCGCGTACCGCGGGCTTGGCGTTTCCGGCTTCCACGATCTGCATGCGCTGCAGTGGGGCCGCCAGGACCAGAAGCGGACCATCGTTTGCGCCCACGGCTATAGCGGCAACGCGCGCGACTTCGATTTCCTCGCCCGAGAGCTGTCCCGCGACGCCCGCGTCGTCTGCCCCGACGTGGCGGGCCGAGGCGAGAGCGCGTGGCTACCCTCGGCGCTCGAATACCACTTCGCGCAGTTCATCGCCGACATCCGCACGCTGCTGATCCGCCTCGAGGTCACCGAGGTGGACTGGGTTGGCACGTCCATGGGCGGCCTCCTCGGCATGCTCCTCGCCTCGCAGCCGGGCAGCCCGATCAAGCGCCTGGTGATGAACGACATCGGCGCCTACGTCCCCGCCGAAGCGCTCGCGGCGATCGCGCGCAACCTCGAGGCGCCCGAGACCTTCGCCACCCTCGCCGATGTCGAGCGGCACCTGCGGCACACGCACCGCCAATGGGGCGAGATCACCGATTCGCAGTGGCGCCACATGGCGATCCATGGCTCGCGGCGCACCCCCGCGGGCTTCCGGCTGCACTTCGATCCGCAGATCGCGCGCATCGCCCGCCCGATGCCGTTCGCGCCCGGATTGCATTTCTGGGACGCGTGGTATCGGGTCCGCTGCCCGGTGCTGCTGGTGCGCGGCGAGGACTCCGAGGTATTCCCGGGCGAGGTAGCCGACGCGATGGTCGCGATCAAGCCCGATACGCAGCTGGTCGAGCTGCCGGATTGCGGCCACGCGCCCGCGCTCATGTCGGCGGAGCACCTGGCGCCGGTGCGGGAGTTCCTGCTACCCGGGCACGCTCACTTGAGCCAGGCGGCGATATCGTCGGCGCCCAGCTTGAAGTCCGGGTTCTTGGGCATGTTCTCCTCGTTGAGGTCGTCCTGAACCGTCTCGAACGCCTGCGCCAGCTTGAAGCTCAGCTTGGCGAGGTTCGCCGGATCCGCTGAAATCTTCACCCCGGTCTCGGAGACCGCGACGGTGCGCACCACCAGATCGACGTAGATCTGCGCGGCCACCTCGCGCAGCCCGATCTTGAAAACCTTCTGTTCACTCTCGACCTTTGCCGCGGTCATGGCGATCGCCTTGGTAGTGACTCGAAGACCCATCCTACCCCGGGTCATCGGCCGGCCGCGTCGAACCTGCGGCGGCGCGCGGCGTCTCGATCGAGCGGATGGCGGTCCACGCACTGGAACAAGCACCCGAGGGCGGCCTCAGCGGAACACCTCCGCCGAACCGCGGCGGCGCTGACCTGTCGAAGCGAGTCCTACGACCCGGAGAACGCCAATGAACCTGTCCCTCACCATCGGTCCGATCATCGCCCTCATCGCCGGCATCCTCATCCTGGTGATGCCTCGGCTGCTCAACTTCATCGTCGCGATCTACCTCATCGCGATCGGCGTCATCGGCCTGCTCGGGCATGTGAAGTTCTGAGGCCGCGGCGCGCGCGCCGCCATCGAGTAGCATGGGTTTTTGCCCGCCCGGCACCGGCATGTCCTCGTTCCCCACCCTCTCGCTGCTCGAAACGCGCGTCCTCGGCGTGCTGGTCGAGAAGCAGCACACCGTTCCCGACAGCTATCCGCTCACGCTGAACGCGCTGCTTTCCGGCTGCAACCAGAAGACCAGCCGCGATCCGGTGATCGAGGCGAGCGAGGCCGAGGTGCAGGCCGCGCTCGACCGCCTGAAGTCGCTCTCACTCGCGATGGAGTCGAGCGGCGGGCGGGTGATGCGCTTTGCGCAGAACGCCGGCAAGGGACTGGGGCTGCCGCCGCAGTCGGTGGCGTTGCTCACCGTGCTGTTCCTGCGCGGGCCGCAGACCGCCGGCGAGTTGCGCATCAATAGCGACCGGCTGCACAAGTTCGGCGACATCCTCGCGGTGGAGGGTTTCCTCGGCGAGCTGGCGGAGAAGGGCTTGGTGCGCGAGCTTGCGAAGCAGCCGGGCGCGCGCGAGACGCGCTGGGCCCACCTCGTCTCGGGAGAGCCCGATGTCTCCACGCTTGAGGCGCCCGCACGGGCAGGCGGCGAGAGCCTCACCGTGAGCGAGGTCGCGGCGATGCGCGCCGACATCGACCGGCTGCAGGCCGAAGTCGCCGCGCTGCGCAAGACGGTGTCGCGGCTTTCGCGGGAGCTCGGCATCGAGTCCTGAGGCGCTCCCTCAGGGTTGCCACTGCCTCCAACCGCCGATCGCGGGGTAGTAGAGCGCCATGCTGCCGGGGCGGCCGCCGAACGCGGGAACGTAGCGGGCCATCTGGGCCGAGTAGCGTTCCTGCTCGCTGTCCAGGAAGCCTTCGATATCCCCGCCCTGGTGAGCCGAGGTCTTGTAGTCGACGATCCAGCGGCGGCCCTGGTCGGTGAACATCCGGTCGATCACCAGCAGGCGGACGCCATCGGGCCCCGCGACACGAACGCGGTACTCGCAGCGCGCGTCGGCGTGGCTCGACAGGATCCAGCGGCCGCGCTCGTCGCCGAGGGCGCGCGCGAGCGCATCCAGGACGCGGCCGGCGGCACGATCGATCTCCTCCGGCGGCACGCCCCGGCGCGTGAGCTCCAACGAGACGCGCGCACGCAGCCCCTCGACCCGTGCGGCGTCCCAGCGCTCCAGCCCCTCGGTGGCGATCCTTTGCAGCCAGCCGTGCGAGATCGTTCCCACGTGGCGCGCCGTCTCGCCCACCCACGAGAATTCGATGGCGCCCGGCTCGATGATGGGCTGCTCGGGCATCCGGTAGGCGGGCGGCGGCACGCTCACGGCGAGCCGCGCGGTGTCAAGCGAGCGCAGCTTGGTCTGGATCGCGAGCTGGGGCGCCCTCTCGCCGAGGCGGTGCTCGAAACGGGGAATCGCGGCGTGGAACTCGCCCTGCGCGGCAGCCCACGCCTTCCCCAGCAACGTGGTGCCCGGGGGCCGGCGGATGGAGGGTGCACCGTTCTTCACATCGAGCCGCGCATAGCCCATGAGGTAGAGGCGGTCTTCCGCGCGCGTGACCGCGACGTAGAGCAGGCGCTCGAGCTCGTGCTGCGACGCCTCGTTCTCGAGCCGGCGCAGGTAGTCGTAGGCCGGCTCGGCATCGAGGCTCGCCGGACGGATGGGTGCCAGCAGCATGCGGCCATCGGCGCGCACCTTCCACAGGCAGAGCGGCCGGTCGGAGATGCGCGGAACGCGGTCCATTCCCGGCACGATCACGGTGCCGAACTCCAGACCCTTCGCCTTGTGGATGGTCATCAGCTGCACGCGGGCCTCGTCGCCGGTGTCCGGCGCGGCATAGAGCTTCTCCAACTGCTCTTCCAGCACGGTGGCGTCGGGAAGCTCGCCCGCTTCCTCGAGCTTG
>JBKJTM010000187.1:0-7060 GCA_046590805.1 Usitatibacter sp. | reverse complement strand
TTCTCGTTGAGCAGGAACGAGGTCACTTCAACCGGCACCTGCACGTGCACGGCGGCCGTGTTGTCCTTCATCGACTCTTCCTGAACCATGCGCAGGATCTGCAGCGCGCTCGATTCGGTGTCGCGGATGTGGCCGGTGCCATTGCAGCGCGGGCAGGTGATGTGCGAGCCCTCACTGAGCGCCGGGCGCAGGCGCTGACGGCTGAGTTCGAGCAGGCCGAACTTGCTGATCGAGCTGAACTGCACGCGGGCGCGGTCTTGCCGCAGCGCGTCGCGCAGACGCGTCTCGACCTCGCGCCGGTTCTTCGACTCTTCCATGTCGATGAAGTCGACGACGATCAGGCCGCCGAGGTCGCGCAGCCGCATCTGACGCGCGATCTCGTCGGCGGCTTCCAGGTTGGTGCGGGTGGCGGTCTCTTCGATGTCGCCGCCACGTGTCGATCGGGCCGAGTTGACGTCGACCGAGACCAGCGCCTCGGTGTGGTCGATCACGATCGCGCCGCCGGAGGGCAGCGTCACGTCGCGGCGGTAGGCGCTTTCGATCTGGTGCTCGATCTGGAAGCGCGAGAAGAGCGGGATGTCGTCGCGGTAATGCTTGACCTTGTCCACGTTGGCCGGCATCACCGTGCTCATGAAGGACACCGCCTGGTCGTAGATCGCCGGGGTATCGATGAGGATCTCGCCGATGTCGGGCTGGAAGAGGTCGCGGATCGCGCGCACCACCAGGCTCGACTCGAGATAGATCAGGCACGGGCCCTTTTCCTCTTCGGCGGCCTTCTCGATCGCGTGCCAGAGCTGGAGGAGATAGTTCAGGTCCCACTGCAGCTCCTCGGCGGAGCGGCCAATCCCGGCGGTGCGGGCGATGAGGCTCATCCCCTCGGGAATCTCGAGCTGGTCCATCACCTCGCGCAGCTCGTTCCTGTCTTCGCCCTCGATGCGGCGCGATACGCCGCCGCCGCGCGGGTTGTTCGGCATCAGGACGAGATAGCGTCCGGCGAGCGAAATGTACGTAGTAAGGGCAGCGCCCTTGTTGCCGCGCTCGTCCTTGTCGACCTGGACGATCAGGTCCTGGCCGACGCGCAGGTGCGTGGCCATCTTCGAGCGGCCGAATTCGCCGCCGTCGTTCACCATGAACTGCTTGGCGATTTCCTTGAAGGGCAGGAAGCCGTGCCGCTCGGCGCCGTAGTCGATGAAGACGGCTTCGAGGGAGGGCTCGACGCGGGTGATGAGCCCCTTGTAGATGTTGCTCTTGCGTTGCTCTTTGCCGGCGGACTCGATGTCGAGGTCGATCAGCTTCTGACCGTCGACAATTGCGACCCGGAGTTCCTCCGCCTGGGTCGCGTTGAAAAGCATGCGTTTCATCGTTCTTCTCTCCCGCGCTCTGCCACGGAAGAGGCCCCACTCTTCAATACTGTCCCCATCGAGACGGGGACCCCAGCGGGACCGTATCGACGATTACTTCAGAAGTCGGTTGGTGTGCATCACAGGTAGGTGAGCGAAAAGGACGATTTCTGGTTTTCTTCGTCTGGCGTCCGCGGATCGAAGGTTCCGAACGTGTCGGGGAGGGTCGAACCGCGGAGGCGTGGAATTCGTGTGCGTCGAGCGCGTGTCATTCGTTTACCATCGCTGCTTGGTGATGCAGGCGAGCGACGTTTGCCTGCTTGGGCGGCCTTTCGCGCAGCCCGGTGGCAACCGGTGTGTTTCCCGTTGCCCTGCTTCGAATCCATGTCGATTTCTTGGAAATCAACTAGATAAGTATACGCAAATGCCGAGCGATGGCAAAGAAATGACTTCTGCCTCGCTGGCCGTGCGCTGGATCGAGGTGGGCGAGGAGGAGGCCGGGCAGCGCATCGACAATTACCTGCTCGCGCGCCTGAAGGGCGTCCCCAAGAGCCACGTCTACCGGATCCTGAGGAGCGGCGAGGTGCGCATCAACAGCAAGCGCGCCGAAGCCTCCCAGAAGGTGGTCGCGGGCGATCGCATCCGCATCCCCCCGGTGCGCGTGGCGGAGCGCGGCGAGCAGGTGCCGGCTCCGCACTTCCGGCTGCCGGTCCTTTTCGAGGACGACGCCTTCGTGGCGATCGACAAGCCGAGCGGGATCGCGGTGCATGGCGGCAGCGGCGTGGCCCACGGCGTGATCGAGTCGCTGCGCTCGATGCGCCCCGAGGCGCGCTTCCTCGAGCTGGTGCACCGCCTCGATCGCGAGACCTCCGGCGTGCTGCTGGTGGCCAAGAAGCGGGCGAGCCTCACCGCGCTGCACGAGATGATGCGCGAGCGGGTGATGGACAAGCGCTACCTTGCAGGCGTGCGCGGACGCTTCCGCAACGAGACGCAGCGCGTGACGCTCGCGCTCGCCAAGCGCGTCACCGGCGACGGCGACAAGCGCGTCTCGGTCTGCGCCGGCGGACAGGAGGCGGAGACCATCTTCCGCCGCGTCGCGCGCGGCGAGGAGTTCTCGTTGCTCGAGGCCCAACTGCTCACCGGGCGCACGCACCAGATCCGCGTGCACCTCGCGCACCTGAAGCACCCGGTGCTCGGCGACGACAAGTATGGCGACTTCGAGCTCAACAAGCGCCTGCGCAAGGAGGGGCTCACGCGGATGTTCCTGCACGCGGCCTCGCTCGGGTTCGACCATCCGCTGAGCGGCGCGGCGATGCGGCTGGAGTCGCCGCTGCCGGTGGATCTTGCCGCCTTCAGCAAGAAGAGAATCGCACCTTGAAACCGGGGACGGACCCTCAACCAGGCAACGGCGTGAGCCAGGGGCCCCCATACGAGCTCGTCATCTTCGACTGGGACGGCACCCTGATGGACTCGACACGGCTCATCGCGCGCAGCCTGCAGAGCGCGTGCCGCGATGCCGGGATCGACGTTCCGACCGAGCGCGACGCGCTCTTCGTGATCGGGCTGAACATGCAGGACACCTTCAACCTGGTGGCGCCCGGCGCCGGCGAGGAGACGCGCCGCACGCTCGTCGAGCGCTACCGCCACCACTTCCTCGCCAACGAGCACGAGGCGCCTCTCTACGACGGCGTGGAGGCGATGCTTTCGGACCTGCATGCGCGCGGCCGGCGCATGGCGGTCGCGACCGGCAAGGCGCGCCGCGGCCTCGATCGCGCGCTCGACGCTACGGGGCTCAGGCCCTGGTTCGAGGCGACTCGCTGCGCCGACGAAGGGTTCGCCAAGCCGCATCCGGGGATGCTGCTGATGCTCCTCGATCTCACCGGGGTGGAGCCGCGCCGCGCCCTCATGGTGGGTGACACCACCCACGACCTCGAGCTGGCCGCCAATGCCGGCGTCGACGCGGTGGCGGTGTCCTACGGCGCGCACGACGAGGCGCTCCTCACCACGCGGCCCGCGAAGGCGCGGCTGGGGAGCGTGGCGCAGCTGCATCGATGGCTCGCCGCGAGCGGCTGATCTGCCCTTCGGCAGCGCTGGCCGATGCCGGGCCAGGGGTGCGTTTCCGCCTGGCGAGGCGCGACGGCGAGGAGGCGGCCTTCGCGATTCGTTACGCCGGAATCGCCTGCGCTTTCGTGAACCGATGCCCCCATGCGGGCACCGAGCTCGACTGGCAGCCGGGGGAGTTCTTCGAGGAGTCTGGGCTATACTTGATCTGCTCGACTCACGGTGCGCTTTTCGAGCCGATCCACGGAAATTGCGTCGCGGGCCCGTGCCGTGGCGAGTCCCTTCAGCCAATCGAAATCGGGGAGCGTGACGGCGGGGTGTTCCTGCTGGACGAAGCTTCCAGGGAAGACGAGCAGTCCGCGCCATGATCGATCCTGACCAGCAACATTGGGAGCGCTCGGTCCTCGAGAAGGTCGCCCTCAAGGCCGTGGACGAGCAGCGCCGCTCGCGGCAATGGAGCGCACTCTTCAAGCTCCTCTGGTTCGCCTTCGCTTTCCTCCTGTTCGCCGCGGCCATGGGCTGGGTCGGCCGTCCCGACAAGGATGGAGGCGGCACCTCCCTCGGCAAGCACACCGCCGTGGTCGATGTGGTAGGCGTGATCGGCGTCGAATCGAAAGCCTCCGCGGAGCGCGTCATCAAGGGCCTGAACCGCGCCTTCAAGGACTCCAACACCCAGGGCGTGCTGGTTCGCATCAACAGCCCCGGCGGCAGCCCCGTACAGGCGGGGTACATCAACGACGAGATCCGCCGCCTGAGGGCGAAATACCCCAATACGCCCATCCATGCCGTGGTCGAGGATATCTGTGCCTCCGGCGGCTACTACATCGCGGTGGCGGCCGACCGCATCTATGTCGACAAGGCGAGCCTCGTCGGCTCCATCGGCGCCATCATGGGCGGGTTCGGCTTCGTGGGCTCCATGGAGAAGCTGGGCGTCGAGCGTCGCGCCTACACCGCCGGCGAGAACAAGGATTTCCTCGACCCGTTCCAGCCCGAGAACCCGCGCCACCGCGAGCATGCGCAGCAGATGCTGGGCGAGATCCACCAGCAGTTCATCAAGGTCGTGCGCCAGGGCCGCCAGGGGCGGCTGAAGGAGAACCCGGAGATATTCTCGGGTCTCGTCTGGAGTGGCGAGAAGAGCGTCGAGCTGGGGCTCGCCGACGCCTTGGGCAGCGCCGAGTACGTGGCGCGCGAGGTCTTCAAGGCCGAGAAGCTGGTCGATTTCACCGTCGAGGAGAATCCGTTCGAGGCCCTCTCGAAGCGCTTCGGCGTCGTGTTCGGCGAGTCCTTCGCGCGGGCGGCGACGTCGGCCGCCGCGCGAGCCGCCATGGAGATGCGCTGACCCTCCATGAGCGCCGTCGCGTGGCAGTCGAGCCGCTTCGATTTCGATCTCCTGCGCGAGGCCTTCGATCGAACCTCGATCGGCATGGCGGTGGTGTCGCCTGAAGGCATCCTGGAGCAGGTGAACGGTGCCTTCTGCAGGATGACGGGCTTTCAGGCAGCCGAGCTCGAGGGTCGCCCGTTCCAGCAGCTGGTGCACCCCGCGGACGTGGCGCGCGACGAGCAGTACCTCGCGCGGGTGCGCGCCGGCGACGAGGCCGATCGCACGGTGGAGAAGCGCCTCGTGAAGCGCGACGGAGCCGACATATGGGTCCGCTGCAATACCGCGGTCGCCCGCGACGCCTCGGGCCAGGTGCGCTGCCTGGTGGCCGCCTTCGTCGACATTTCCGAGCAGCGCCAGAAGGACCGTACGCTCTCGCAGATCAACGCGTTCCTCAACGCGATCGTCGAGAACTCGCCGGTCGCGATCTATACCGCCGAGGTCGACGGCAGGATCAATTTCTGGAATCCCGCGGCCGAACGCATCTTCGGGTTCACGCGCGAACAGGCGATGGGCAACCGGGCGCCGTTCGTCCCCACGGCGAAGAGGGCCGAGGCGGCGCGGCTGCGCGAACGCGTCCTCGCCGGCGAAGTGCTCACCGGTCTGGAGCTCGAGCGCGTGAAGGCCGACGGCACGCCGATCGTGATCAACGGTTCGGCCGCGCCGCTGCGCGACGAATCCGGCCGCGTGACCGGCCTCATGGTGCTCTGCATCGACGCGACCGCCGCGAAGCAAACCGCGCGCGAGCTCGAGCAGCACCTGCACTTCACCCGCGCGCTGATCGACGCCATCCCCAGCCCGCTCTACTTCAAGGACCGCGAGGGGCGCTACCGCGTCTACAACCGCGCCTGGGACGAGCTCTTCGGCGGCGGCCGCGACTGGAAAGGCAAGACCGTTCACGACCTCTTCGACGCGTCGATCGCGGCGGAGCACCACGAGCGCGACCGGAGCCTGCTCGAGCGCCCGGCCTCGACCACCTACGAGTCGCGCGTCCCGACCGCGGAGGGCGAGGTGCGCCAGATGCTCTACAACAAGGTGAGCTTCGTCGACCAGCGCGGCGAGGTCGCGGGGCTGATCGGCGTGATCACCGACGTCACGCGCTACAAGGAGACCGAGCGCGCGCTCGAGGCGAGCGAGGCGCGTTTCCGCGTGCTCACCGAGAGCTCGCTCGACCTCATCTCGGTGGTGGATGCCGAGGGCAAGATCCTTTACCAGAGCCCGGCGCTGCGCCAGCTGCTGGGCTACGAATCGTCGGAGACGCTGGGTCGCAACGTGCTGGAGATGGTGCATCGCGACGATGCCGACGGTGCGCGCGCGGCGCTGCGCCGCGTGATCGAGACGCGTCACTCGATCGAGCCGGTGGAGTTCCGGCTGCGCCACAAGGACGGCATGTGGCGCACCTTCGAGTCCCTCGGCACCAACTGCCTCGGCAACCCGCACATCCACGGGGTGGTGTTCAACTCGCGCGACGTGACCGACCGCAAGGTGATCCAGCAGCGCATCCAGCACCTGGCGTACCACGACAACCTCACGGGGCTGCCGAACCGCTCGCTGCTGCAGGACCGCCTCGCGCACTCGATCGCGCGCGCCGAACGCATCAGCCGCAAGGTCGCGGTGCTGTTCATCGACCTCGACAACTTCAAGAACATCAACGACACGCTCGGCCATGACGTGGGCGACGAGCTGCTGCGCCAGGTGGCGCGGCGCCTGTCGGAGTGCGTGCGCCTCGAGGACACCATCGCCCGCCAGGGCGGCGACGAGTTCATCGTGCTGCTGGACAGCCTCGACGACGGCCGCAGCGCATCGGTGGTCGCGCAGAAGGTCCTGAATGCGCTGCGCCAGCCGCTGATGCTGGGCGGCACCGAGCAGCACGTGAGCGGCTCGGTCGGCATCGCGCTCTTTCCCGAGGACGGGCGCGATCCCCAGACGCTGATGAAGAACGCCGACACGGCGATGTTCCACGGCAAGGGCGTCGGCAAGAACACCTACCAGTACTTCACCGCGCAGATGAACGTGGCGGTGAAGCGCCGCATGACGCTGGAATCGGCGCTGCGCCGCGCGGTGATGCAGAAGGACTTCGTGCTCCACTACCAGCCGCAGGTGCATCTCGAGAGCGGCGAGATCATCGCGGTCGAGGCGCTGGTGCGCTGGAAGACCGAGGACAGCGGCATCGTGATGCCCGGCGACTTCATCCCGCTCGCCGAGGAGACCGGCCTCATCAACGAGCTGGGCGAGTGGGTGCTGCGCGAAGCCTGCCGCCAGGCGCGCGAATGGCTCGCGA
>JBKJTM010000183.1:0-2563 GCA_046590805.1 Usitatibacter sp. | reverse complement strand
GTTTCGCCCGCCAGCGCGGCCCAGGCATAACCGCAGCCGGCGACCGCGCGCTGAACCAGATCCCGCTCCAGGTCGCTCGGGGCAGCCCCAAGCGCCAGCGCCAGGATGGCGAGCTTGCGGCCGCTGCGAGGGGCGCATATCGGCAGCACCATTGCCGACGGGGGCATGAACTCGTCCCAGTCCGTTGCGAGATCCGGCGGCAGCACCGCGCTGGTGATCAGCTCCGGTCCGCCCCGGCCCTCGGGATCACGCCGGTGCAGGAAGCTGCCGACTCGGCGCAGCCAGACGGTATTGGGCGAATCCTCCGTCAGCTGCGAGAGGCCCGAGACGGTCTGCAGCCGCGGTTTGCCGCGGGAGTTCATCCGCCAGAGCACGGCCTGCCGATGCGGCAGCAACTGCCAGCTCCCGTTGACCGCGATGAAGCAGATTTCTTGAATCGAACGCGCTGCCAGCAGCCTGTCGTTCAGATGAGCGAGGGCGCGCCAGGGCGCCGATCCGGACTGACCCGGCAACGTGGCGGCACCCGCCGGGTCGATCCCCGGTCGCACCGGCTGCGCTCGCGCGGTTGCAGACGCCCGCGCGATTTTCGGCCGACCGGTCGCCTCGGTCATGGCCGCCCTCAGCGCGCTGACGGCGCGAAGCGCGCGTTGCCGCTCATGCCGGCCAGCAACTCGGCAAACTCCCT
The DNA here is from genome assembly GCA_046590805.1 of Usitatibacter sp. Lineage (GTDB taxonomy): Bacteria > Pseudomonadota > Gammaproteobacteria > Burkholderiales > Usitatibacteraceae > Usitatibacter. The sequence goes on along the minus strand of JBKJTM010000183.1, from coordinate 1,878 downwards.
GCTGATCTCGCCTTCGACCTCGACGGTCTGACTGACCGCATCGACGCGCGAATTGATCGCCGTGACCTTGGCCGGATACGACTTGGCGGTCTCGTCGATCTGCACTTCAAATGCGACGCCCTTCCTGAGCCAGGCTAGCCACTTCGAAGGGGCGTTGAGACGCACCCGGAGCGGTCCGGCCGAAACGATGTCCATCAGCGGCTGCCCGACGTTGACCCCCTGGTACTCCCGCACGTGAATCTTCGCCACCCGGCCGGTGAACGGCGCATTCACCGAGCACGGGGTCAGCTGGGAATTGCTGAGGTCGATCTGCGCCTGTGCCCTCGCCAGCGCTGCCGCGGCGAGGGAGACTTCGACGTCGCCGGCAGCGCTCAGGGCCTGCAAGCGTAACTTGGCCTGGTGCTGCTGCTCGGCCGAATTCAGTTCGGCCCGCGCCATGCCCATCCGCGCCCGCTGCTCGGCGCAGTCGAACCGCACCAGGGCAGCTCCTTGCCGAAAGCCGCTTCCCAGCGTACCGCCGAGCTTCTGCACGACGCCCACCATCTGTGCCACGAGAGTCGTCTCCCGCTCGGGTACCAGCAGGGCGCGCGGCATTTCAGGATCAGCCGCCGACGTGACGGCAGTGGCGGGGGGCCGCGGGGCGGCTGCGGGCGGCCCGGCCGGTGGCCGGTACTGCGCGGCTGCGGGCAACGACATGCCTGCCACGAACAGGACCGCCGCGGCGGTCCGGACCGGGAGCAGCCTGATCATCGCTGCAGCGCGAGCGTCCGCTGGCGTTCGGAGTCCAGCCACTCAATCACCACGTCGGCGTTGATGCTGGCCGCAGCTTGCGTCACCGCCCGGGCAGTAACGATCGATGCGGATTGCGGCATCACGTTGCTGTAGAGCGTGCGCCCGGCGGATGAACCATTCGCCCTGAACAATTCGATCGCCCACTCCAGCCGCTGCGTCGACTGCCCGGCCGGCGCGGTGCGCCGGGTTGCGTGCAGCCGCCATACCGCTTCCGTGGTCGCCGGCGACGAGGGCGCGTCGACCACCCGCATTTCCCGGCGCTGCAGGGCCTCGGCAAAGATACCGCCTATCTCTGCCCGCTCGGTTTCGTCGGCGGCGCCCTCGATATCAATGACGATCGGCAGTGCTTGGATACTGCCCAGCGCCACCGTGTTGAACGTGCGCGCCTGCCAGCGCAGCATCGAGTAACGGATCTGAACCGCGAGGGTGCGGACCGGCACGGCACTGTTCTCGGCCTCCACATCCAGGCCCATGGAGTTGTAGAGCCGCCCCCAGGCGGCCTGCGCATTCGAATAGGCGATATGACGCTGGTATTCCGAGAGCACGGCCCGCGCCTCGCTGCGAATCACCTCGAGTTCCGATTCCACCCGCGAGCTTGCCGAAGCCCTGGCATAGCCCGCAAGCCGGTCGTCGACGCCAGCGCTCTGTGAATAGGTTTCGTGCTCGGCGCGCGCGAGCCCGTAGCGCAGCGCTGCCACGCGAACCTGGGTCAGGACCGCCATCGCCTGGGCCATCCGGCGGCTGTCGTCCACCTGGACCTGCGCCTCACCCTGCCGCTTGATCGCCGGAATCGCGGCGAGCCGGAAGAGATTCAGCGACAGTCGGATGCCGCCTTCGACCCAGGAATTGTTCAGCAGGAACTTGTTCGAATCGTAGTTGGCGCCGACGTCGAAGGAAATCGACGGCAGCGTCGATGCCAGCGCGCGGCGGATCTCCGAGGCCGAAACCCGTCGGCGATAGTCTTCTTCCCGCAACTCGGGCCGGCTGTTCAATGCCACCTCCTCGAGTTCCGCGATCGAGGCGGGCGGAGGCGGCAACTCGCTCTCCATCAGGTCGGACAGGGAAAACCGGGCCCCGGGAGGCAGA
>JBKJTM010000176.1:0-14356 GCA_046590805.1 Usitatibacter sp. | reverse complement strand
AACGACTGGTTCTTCGCCGGCGGCGCGCGCAAGCTCGGCAACGGCCTGTGGCTGTGGGGCGACCGCACCGTCATCGACGGCATCATGGTGAACGGCACGGCGCGCCTGATCGGCTGGTTCGCGGGCGTCGCCCGCCGCATGCAGACCGGTTTCGTCTATCACTACGCGTTCACCATGATCCTCGGCGTGTTCGCGATCCTCACCTGGTTCTTCCTGCAGCTGAGCCGCTTCTAGACCGCGGAAAACAACAACAACGATGCTCCAGGCAATGCCAATCCTCTCAATCGCCATCTGGGTGCCGATCGCATTCGGCATCGCGGTGCTCGTCATCGGCCGCGACGGCAATCCGGCCCCGGCGCGCTGGACCGCGCTCGCGGGCTCGGTCTCGGGCTTGCTGGTGTGCATCCCGCTCTGGACCGGCTTCCAGCCGGTGGCGACGATGCAGTTCACCGAGATGGTCCCCTGGATCGCGCGCTTCAACGTGAACTACCACCTCGGAGTGGACGGCATCGCGATGCCGTTGATCCTCCTCAACAGCCTGATGACGGTGCTGGTCGTGATCGCGCACTGGGAGGTGATCACCGACAAGGTGTCGCAGTACCTCGCCGCCTTCCTCATCATGTCGGGCCTCATCAACGGCGTCTTCGCCTCGCTCGACGCGATCCTCTTCTACGTGTTCTTCGAGGCGATGCTGATCCCGATGTTCCTCATCATCGGGGTTTGGGGCGGGGCCAACCGCGTGTATGCCGCGGTCAAGTTCTTCCTTTACACGTTGCTGGGTTCTCTGCTGATGCTGGCGGCGTTCATCTACCTCTACAACGCCACCAACGGCAGCTTCGAGATCCTCGACTACCACAGGCTTCAGATCCCGATGACCGCGCAGGTGCTGATCTTCCTGGCGATGCTCATGTCGTTCGCGGTGAAGGTGCCGATGTGGCCGGTGCACACGTGGCTGCCGGACGCGCACGTCGAGGCGCCCACGGGCGGCTCGGTGATCCTCGCGGCGATCACGCTGAAGATCGGCGGCTACGGGTTCCTGCGCTTCAACCTGCCGATCACGCCGGATGCCGCGCACCTGCTGGACGGTTTCATGATCACGCTGTCGCTCGTCGCCGTGGTCTACATCGGCCTGGTGGCGTTGGTCCAATCGGACATGAAGAAGCTGATCGCCTACTCGTCGATCTCCCACATGGGCTTCGTGACCCTCGGATTGTTCATCTTCAATGCCGATGGGCTGCTGGGCGGGATGATGCAGATGATCTCCCACGGTTTCATCTCGGCGGCGATGTTCCTCTGCGTGGGCGTCCTCTACGACCGCATGCATTCGCGCCAGATCGCCGACTACGGCGGGGTCGCGAACCGGATGCCGGTGTTCGCGGCGTTCTTCGTCCTCTTCGCCATGGCCAACTCGGGGCTTCCCGGGACGAGCGGCTTCATCGGTGAATTCATGGTGATTCTGGGCACGCTGAAGGTGAGCTTCTGGTACGCCTTCCTCGCCGCCACCACGCTCATCTTCGGCGCCGCCTACACGCTCTGGATGGTGAAGCGCGTGATCTTCGGCGAGGTCGCCAACGAGCACGTCGCGGCGCTGAAGGACGTCGATCGCCGCGAGCTTGCGTTCCTAGCCCTGCTGGCGGTCGCGGTGATGTGGATGGGGCTCTATCCGAAGCCGCTGGCCGATGTCATGAACCCCACGCTGCTCGAGCTCCTCAAGCACGTGATGCAGTCGAAGGTGGCCGGATGAACACCGCCACCTTCTCCTTCGCCACCCTCGCCCCGGCCATGCCGGAGATCGTGCTGGCGCTCCTCGTCTTCATCCTCCTCCTCGTCGACGCGTGGCTGAAGGATAGCGAGCGCCACGTGAGCTACTGGCTCGCGATCGTGGCGCTGGTGGGCACCGCGGTCCTCACCGCCACCACGCTGGGGCGGCCGACGGTGGTGACGTTCCAGGGCCTTTTCGTCGCCGACCTCATGTCGCAGATCCTCAAGGTGGCCACGCTCCTCACGGTGGCGGCGACGCTGATGCTCGGGCGCAGCTACCTCGAGGCGCGCGGCTTGCTGTCGGGGGAATTCCTCTGCCTCGCGATCTTCGGCACGCTGGGCATGATGGTGATGATCTCGGCGCAGCACTTCCTCACCCTCTACCTCGGCCTCGAGCTGATGGCGCTGTCGCAGTACGCGATGGTGGCGCTGCAGCGCGATTCGGCCCGCGCCACCGAGGCGGGGATGAAGTACTTCGTCCTTGGCGCGCTCTCCTCGGGGCTGCTGCTCTACGGCATGTCGATGGTCTACGGGGCGACCGGGTCGCTGGAGCTCACGCGCGTGGCGTTCGCGATCGAGCACGGCCAGTCGCACCAGATGCTGGGCGTCTTCGGCCTGGTGTTCGTGGTGGCGGGCATCGCCTTCAAGCTGGGCGCGGCCCCGTTCCACATGTGGATCCCGGACGTCTACCATGGCGCCGCCACGCCGGCGACCCTGCTCGTGGGCGGCGCGCCCAAGATCGCCGCGTTCGCCTTCGTCATGCGGCTGCTCGCCAACGGGCTGCAGGGCGTGAGCGGCGACTGGCAGCAGATGCTGGTGGTGCTCGCGGTCGCCTCGATGGCGGTGGGCAACATCGTCGCCATCGCGCAGACGAATCTCAAGCGGATGCTGGCTTACTCCACCATCTCGCACATGGGCTTCCTGCTGCTGGGGATCCTCGCCGCCAACAACAGCGGCTACAGTTCGGCGATGTTCTATGTGCTCATCTACGTGCTGATGACGCTGGGCTCGTTCGGCATGATCCTGCTGCTGTCGCGCGCCGGCTTCGAGGCGGAGGACATCGACGACTTCAGGGGCCTCAACCAGAAGTCGAAGTGGTACGCGTTCGTGATGCTGATCCTCATGTTCTCGCTCACGGGGCTGCCGCCGACCGCCGGCTTCTTCGCCAAGCTGGCGGTGCTGGAAGCCGCGCTCGAGGCCGGCTACACGTGGCTCGTCGTGGTCGCGGTGATGCTTTCGGTGGTGGGCGCGTTCTACTACCTGCGCATCGTGCGGCTGATGTACATGGAGGCGCCGGGCGGCGAGATCACCATCGATCCGCGCGCCGAGACCCGCTGGATCCTCTCGGCGATCGCCATCGCCACACTCGTGCTCGGCATCCTGCCGTCGTGGCTCATGGACCTTTGCGTGCGGGCGATCACGGCGTCGATGTGAGCGTGGCGAAGCCCCCGGAGCCCGCCGAGGACTTCACCGAAGAGCGGACGTCCTCGCGGCTCGCGTTCGAGGGCCGCCTCCTCAAGGTGCGCTCCGACCGGGTCCGGCTGCACGACGGGAGCGAGGCGAGTCGCGAGTACGTCGAGCATCCGGGCGCGGTGATGATGCTCGCCTTCCTCGATCCCGCGACGATCCTGCTCGAGCGCCAGTTCCGCTATCCCAAGCGCCGCCACTTCATCGAGTTGCCCGCGGGCAAGCTGGACCACGGCGAGCCGGCGCTCGACACCGCGCGCCGCGAGCTGGTGGAGGAGTGCGGCTACGAGGCCGCAGAGTGGTGGAAGATCGCCACCGTCGATCCCTGCATCGGCTATTCCGACGAGGTGATCCACATCTACGGCGCGCGCGCCCTCACGCACGTCGGCGCGAAGCTCGATGCGGGCGAGCACCTCGAGGTTTTCGAGGCGAAAATCGCCGATGCGCTCGAATGGGTGCGCGATGGCATCATCACCGATACGAAGACCTGCATCGGGTTGCTCTGGTGGGCCCAGTTCGGGACGCCTGCGGCACGTCAGGGCGGGGACACGGATGAACGCGGATAAAAGCCGGATGAACACGGATGAAACCGATACGAGTGATTTCATGCCTCACGTTCACCCGCGTCACGAGTTCTTCACGAACACCCTCGATGGCGTTATCCGATTTCATCCGGTTTTTATCCGTGTTCATCCGTGTTCCAAAGGTCTAGTTAGTTGAACGAAACCGACCTCCTCGTCATAGGCGGCGGCATCAATGGCTGCGGCATCGCACGCGACGCGGCCGGCCGCGGGCTCTCGGTCACGCTGGTGGAGCAGGGCGACCTCGCGGGCGCCACCAGCTCCTGGAGCTCGAAGCTGATCCATGGGGGGCTACGCTACCTGGAGCAGTACGAGTTCGGCCTGGTGCGCGAGGCGCTCCAGGAGCGCGAGGTGCTGCTGCGCCTGGCGCCGCACATCATCCGGCCGCTCATCTTCGTGCTGCCGCACGACGCCAGCATGCGTCCGGTGTGGATGATCGCGACCGGCCTTTGGCTCTACGACCACATCGGCGGGAAGATCACGTTGCCCGGTTCCAAGGCGGTCAGCTTCCCCCACATGGAATACAGCGCGGGGCTGAAGGGCGACTTCCGCTCGGGCTTCGTCTATTCGGACTGCCGCGTGGACGACTCGCGCCTCACCATCCTCAACGCCGTGGGCGCGCGCGACAAGGGCGCCTCGATCCTTACCCGCACGCGCTTCGAGAGCGCGCGGCGCGTGGACGGCGTGTGGGAGGCGGTGGTCCGCGATGCTTCCGGGGTGGAGCGTCGGCTGCGCGCGCGCGCGCTGGTGAACGCCGCCGGGCCCTGGGTCGCGCAGGTGCTGGGCCGCGTCGCCAGCGATGGCGTGAAGGGCGGCGTGCGCCTGGTGAAGGGCAGCCACATCATCGTGCCCAAGGTGCATTCGCAGGGCCACGCCTACATCCTGCAGAACCCCGACAAGCGGGTGGTGTTCGTGATCCCGTACGAAGGCAAGTTCAGCCTCATCGGCACCACCGACGTCGCCGTGCCGAACGTGGAGGCGGCGGCGAAGATCACCGACGAGGAGACCGACTACCTGCTCGCGGCGGCCAACCGCTTCCTGGCGAAGCCGCTCACCCACGCCGACGTGGTCTCGAGCTACGCCGGTGTCCGCCCGCTCTACGACGACGGGTCCGCGAATCCCTCGGAGGTCACGCGCGACTACGTCCTAAAGGTCGATCGCTTCCAGCAGGCCGCGCCGCTCCTCACCATCTTCGGGGGCAAGATCACCACCTATCGGCGCCTGGCCGAGGAGGCGCTCGCGAAGCTCGCGCCCTTCTTCCCCGCCATGAAGGGGCCGTGGACGGCGGCCGGGACGCTGCCCGGGGGCGACGTCGGGCACTTCAACCGCTTCCGTGACGAGATGCACGAGAAGCACGCGAAGCTCGGGCGCGACCTGGTCGAGGGCATCGTGCGCCGCCACGGCAGCCGCGCCACGGCCGTCCTCGGCGAGGCGCGCCTGATCGCCGACCTCGGCCGCCACTACGGCGCCGGGCTCACCGAGCGCGAGGTGGAGTGGCTGCGCCGCGAGGAGTGGGCGCAGACCGCGGAGGACATCTTGTGGCGCCGCACCAAGTGCGGCCTGCACATGAGCGAGGAAGAGCGCCGCGCGCTGGCGCAAGCGATGGCATGAAGCCCCTGGCGCAGTTCCCGCTCGAGGCGCGGCGGGCGATCCGCGCGGTGCTGGCCGACATCGACGACACGATCACGGCGCACGGCAAGCTGCCTGCGGCTTCCTATGAGGCGCTCGAGCGCTTGCGCGCCTCCGGCCTGCTGGTGATCCCGGTGACCGGCCGGCCCGCGGGCTGGTGCGACCACATCGCGCGCATGTGGCCGGTGGACGCGGTGGTGGGCGAGAACGGCGCCTTCTGGTTCCGCCACCACGCCGCCGCGCGCCGCCTGGTGAAGCGCTACGTGGTGGGCGAGGAGGAGCGGGCCCTGCGGCGCGCGCGGCTGGGCGCCATCGCCGAGCGCGTCCTCGCCGAAGTGCCGGGCAGCGCCATCGCCTCGGACCAGCCCTACCGCGAGGCCGACCTCGCGATCGACTTCTGCGAGGACGTTCCGGCGCTGCCGCTCGAGGCCGTGGGCCGCATCGTCGCGATCATGGAGGAAGAGGGCCTCACCGCGAAGGCGAGCTCGATCCACGTGAATGGCTGGTTCGGCGGCTACGACAAGCTGTCCACATCCCACCTGATGTTGCGCGAGGAGTTCGGGCTCGACCTGGATGCCGGCCGCGAGACGGTCGTCTTCGCGGGCGACTCGCCCAACGACCAGCCGATGTTCGACTTCTTCCCCCATTCGGTGGGCGTGGCCAACGTCGCCGCGATGGCGAGCCTCATGACGACGATGCCGGCGTGGGTCACGCCCGCGGAATCGGCGCAAGGCTTCGTGCAGCTCGCCGAGTCGCTGCTCGAGGCGCGGCGCTAGGGCGTGGTTTTCGCCGGCGCGAGCAGCGCCAGCAGGTCTTCCTTGCGAAAGGGCTTCGCGACCGTCGCATCGAACCCCTGCGCGACCTTCGCTTGCCTGAACTCCGGCGAGTGCTCGAGGCTCACGGCGACGATGCGGGTGCCCTCGGGATCGCGGGAGATGCGGCCCCGAAGGCTCGCCGCGGCATCGGCGCCCGCCAGGCCCTCGAGCGAGGTATCGACGAGCACCACGTCGTAGTTGTCCTGGTCGAGCGCGGCCACCGCCTCGGCGAGGTCGGACGCAACCACCACGCTGCAGTCTTCGCGCCCGAGGATGTGTGCCGCGAGGATCTGGCTGTCGCGGCTGCGGTCCACCAGCAGCACCGTGGCGCCCTTCCGCTGCTCGCGCAGCGAATGGCGCGTCACCAACGTCGGCGTCTCGTCGGCATCCACCCGGGCGCCGGTCACCGCGACGATCGCCTCGTTCAGCTGGTGGTCGCTCACCGGATAGCGCATGTACGCCGAGACGCCATTCTCGCGGCACGCGATCGCGTCGCCGGGCTTGCCCTCGGAGGCGAGCATCATGAGGAGCGTCGCCGCGAAGCGCGGATGGTGCTTGATGCGGAAGGCGAGCAGGAACCCGTCCTGCACCGGCAGACGGTTGGAGAGGATCACCAGCGGGATCGGCGAGCCCTCCTCGCCGAGGCGCTCGAGGAGGGCGAGCGCCATCGGGGCGTTGTCGGCCTCGAGCGGCACCATGCGCCAGCCGCGCAGCAGCGCCGAGAGCGTGTTCCTCTGCTCCGAGTTCCCCGAGACCACCAGCACCGGCATCGCCACCAGGGTCGCGAATGTGGCGCGCGGCGGCGCGGGCGGCGCCGGGCGCACGGCGAACTCGATGGTGAAGGCGTAGAGCGCCTCGGTGCCGGCGCGCGCGGCGATCGCGAGCTTTCCGCCCATGGCGGCCACCATGAACTTCGCCACCGCGATGCCCATGCCCGCTTCGGGCGACACCTTGGCCGGGGGCTGCGCGCCCGGGCCGGAGGCGACGACGCTGAACGAGAGCTGGATGCCCGACTCGGTCGTGTACTCGGGAGTGACCTGCAGCAGCACCTCGGACCCCGGCGCCACCACGAGCGCGTTGTCGAGCAGGTTCTTCAAGATCATCTGCAGGCGCCCGACGTCGCCCTCGAGCGAATCGGTCACGTCCTGCTCGACCTTCACGCGCAGCCGCGCGCGGCTCTCCTCCGCGGCCGGCACGGTGCGCGCGATGAGGTCGGCGATCGCGGAGCGCAGCGCGAAGGGGCTCTCGTGCAGAACCACGCCGCCGGAGAGCCTGGAGAAGTCCACCAGGTCGCCGATGGCCGCCATCGCGGTCTCGGTGGCGAGGCGGATGCGCTGGTAGTGCTCGACCAGGACCGGGTCGAGGTCGCTCTGCTGCGCGCGGATGGAAAGCGTGCCCAGGCCCTCCAGCGCGACCGACAGCTCCTGCGCGATCTTCTCGATCAGCGCGACGTGCGCGGCGCCCTTCTCCGAAGTGCCGCCGGCGGCTTCCTCGCGCGTGATCCAGACGGCGCCGGCCGGTTGCTCATCAATGAAGATCGGGTGCCTTTCGAGCGTGAATCGGCCCCCGTCGTCCAGGGTGAGTTCCGCGCTCGACGGCGCACCGGGGTTGCCGCACAGGCGCTGCAGCGCCCGCGCGTCGATGCGGGGCGAGCTCCCCAGTGTCTCCGCGACGTTGATGCCGAAGAGCGACTGCGGCGCCGCGTCCAGCATCAGCAGGCGGCAGAAGGCCTCGTTCACGATCTCGATGTCGCCCAGGCCGGTCTCCACCATCTTCGCCGCCGGCGAGGCTTCGGCGAGGGCCATCAGGCGCGCCGCCGCCAGGTTGAGCGCGAATTCGGTGTCGCGCTGCGTGCCGATGTCCTGGACGATGGCGATGACACCCGAGGGCTTGTCCTTCGAGTCCAGCCACGGCTGGAAGGTGATGCTCACGTAGCGCCCCTCGTCGCCGCGCAGCATCTGCGCGTCGAGGAGTGCCGAGGCGGCCTTGCCCTCGCCCACCCGCACGATGTTCTGCTGCACACGCTTGCGGTCGGCGGGCGCGAAGAGCCTGGCGAGGTCGGTGCCGCCGAGCGCGCTGCCGCCCTGGGCGAGCTCGATGAAGGCGGCGTTGGCGAAGGCGATGACGCCGTTGGCATCGGCCCCGGCCACCGCGACGCGGAGCGTCTCGAAAATGCGGCGGAAGTCCTCGGTGGCCATGCTCGCGCGCTCCGCGCCTACTCCGCGCGCTCGAGCTTCTGGATCACGCCGAGCAGGTGGTGCGTGGCGGGATGCAGCGTCGCCGCATCGCCGCGCACCGCGGGCAGGACCTGCCCCGCGATCGTCTTGCCGAGCTCCACACCCCACTGGTCGAAGGAATTGATGCCCCAGATGACGCCTTGCACGAAGACCTTGTGCTCATAGGCGGCGAGCAGCGCCCCCAGGTGATGGGCGTCTAGTGCCGGCAGCACGAAGGTGGTGCTGGGCCGGTCGCCGGGGCATGCCTTGTGGGTCTGCGGCGTCGCGAGCCCCTCCATCAGCGCCTCCGATTGCGCGCAGGCGTGGGCGAGCAGGATCTCATGGTGCTCGGCATGGCGGCCCATGCTCTTCGCGACCACGATGAAGTCGCAGGCGACGCGGTCGGTCCCCTGGTGCAGCCACTGGTGGAAGGCGTGCTGGCCCGGGGTCTCCGCTCCGCCCCAGACCACCGGGCAGGTCGCGAAGCCGAGCGGGTTGCCGTCGCGATCGACGCGCTTGCCGTTCGACTCCATCTCGAGCTGCTGCAGGTAGGCCGGCAGGCTCCCCAGCCGCGAGGCATAGCTCAGCACCGCGTGGCTCGCCGCGCCCAGGGCGTTGCGGTTCCAGACGCCGATGAGCCCCATCAGCGCCGGCACGTTGTGCTCCAGCGGCGCGGAACGGAAGGCGAGATCGGTCGCATGGGCGCCGGCGAGGAGCTGCTCGAAGCGCGGCATGCCGATGGCGATGGCGAGCGGCAGGCCCACCGAGGACCAGAGCGAGAAGCGCCCGCCGACCCAGTCGGAGAACGCGAACACGTTGCACGCCGGGAGCCCCCAGCGCTGTGCTTCGTCGCTGTTGGCGGTCGCGGCGATCACGTGCCGGGCGAGCGCGTCGCGGCCGAGCCTGGCCACGATCCATTCGCGCGCCGCGGCCGCGTTCACCATCGTCTCCTGGGTGGTGAAGGTCTTGGAGGCGACGATCGCGAGGGTGGTCGCGGGGTCCAGGCCGTGGATCGCATCGTCGAATTCGGCCGGGTCGATGTTGGCCACGAAGCGCACCTCGGGGCCGTCGGCGCCGGCGCGCAGCGCTTCGAGCGCGACGCGCGGGCCCAGGGCGGAGCCGCCGATGCCGAGCGCCAGCACGTGGGTGAATGCGAGGCCGGTGGCGCCCTTCCACTGGCCCTCGCGCACCGCCTGCGAGAAGACGCGCATGCGCTCGCGGTTTCGCTGCACTTCGGAGAGCACATCCTCGCCGTCGAGGAGCACGCGCTCCTCGCCGCGGAGCGCCGCGTGCAGCGCCGGGCGGTCCTCGGAGGTGTTCACGCGCTCGCCGGCGAAGAGCCGTTCGATCATCGCCGGCAGCCCCCGCTCGCGCGCGAGCGCCGCCAGCAACGCCACGGTCTCGGCGGTGACGTGCTGCTTGGAGAAGTCCGCGGCGATGCCGGCGCAATTGAAGGTGAGCGTGGAGCCGCGGCCGGGGTCTTCCTCCCACAGCTCGGAGATGCGCCGCCTGGCGATCGCCTCGCGGTGCGCGATGAGCGCCTGCCAGGCCGCGGAGGTGTCGAATGAGGGCATCTTGGTCGGATGAGCGCTGGCGCAACCCGGTCAGGGCTTCATGAGCCGCAGCAGGTCCAGGTACTGCCGGTCTTCCGGCAGCACCGCGCCCAGGCGCAGCAGCCCGTCGATCATCACGGTGCCGGCGTCGAGCGTGAAATCGCCGGTGAGCAGGTTCTGCAGCACTTCCTCGACCGGCATGCAACGGATCTCCGACACCTCGCCGTCCTGGTTGGCGGGCTTGAAGTCCTCGGCAAGCCAGAGGTCGTGAACGAACATGATCTCGCGGTGCAGCCCCTCGGGGACCGAATACTCCACGCGCACCGCGCCCAGGCAAGTCACGTCGCCAAGCAACGCCGGCGGGATGCCCGCTTCCTCCCACGCCTCCTTGCGAAGCGTCTCGTCGACGCTCATGCCGGCGGCGATGCGCCCGCCGACGACGTTGTCCAGCTTGCCGGGATCGACGTGCTTGTCGGAGCTGCGCCGCGAGATCCAGGCGTGCGCGAGGCCGGAGCGGCGCACGAAGCCGTTCATGTGCGCGCCGTAGCACATCAGGCCGAAGTGGCGCGAGGCGGCGCGCTCGACGCGGAAGAGCTCCGGGGCCGCGTAGTGGTGCGAGATCGAGACCGGCTCGTCGCGCCATCCGCGAATCACGCCGTCGCGCACCAGGTCGCGGCAGACCTCCGCCATGGCGTCGCTGCGGCCCTGGGCGTTGTCCGGCTTGGCGTGCAGCCGCACATAGGCAGGATTTACCTCGAAGACGTGGGGCCAGCGGCGCAGGAGGTCGGCGAAGGAGGGCCGCAGCCAGCCCACCGCGTGCTCCTTCACGTAAAAAGGCAGCGCCGCGAGCTCGCGGCCGGAGTGGGACGCGTGGGTGCAGGCGGCGCGGAGGAAGCCGAGCAGGTCGGCGTAGATGCGCGGTCTCATGGCCGGAATTCTTCTTGCTTGCTGGTGCCCAATTCGCGTTCACAAGTCTAAGCCAATTCCCCGGACTCCGCCCGCCATGAAAGCCCTCGTGCTGGGTGCCGGCGTGATCGGAACCGCGACCGCCTGGTACCTCGTCCAGCTCGGCTTTTCCGCAATACCGGCCTTGGCGCCCTCGGCGGGACGATGGCGTGCGCATCAGGGAAGGCGTTGGCGGATATCATCTCGGGCAGGAAACCCGAGATCGAGTTTCGCTTCACTCCCGGCCGTAGTTCCTTGGGACAGAAATGGTCGAACTGAAAGACATCGAAGCGGCGGCGAAAGTCATCCACGGGCACGTGGCGAATACGCCGTGCCTGCATTCCCGCACGCTCTCGGAGATCGTCGGCGCCGAGGTGTACCTCAAGTTCGAGAACCACCAGTTCACCGCGTCCTTCAAGGAGCGCGGCGCGCTCAACATGCTGAGCTCGCTCGATGCCGCGCAACGCAAGAAGGGCGTGATCGCCTGCTCGGCAGGCAACCACGCGCAGGGCGTGGCCTACCACGCCACCCGGCTCGGCATTTCGGCGACCATCGTGATGCCGCGCCACACGCCGTTCGTGAAGGTGGAGCAGACGCAGCGCCACGGCGCCGAGGTGATCCTCGAGGGCGACGGCTTCGACCTCGCCAAGGCGCACGCGATCGAGCAGGCCGGCAAGCGCGGCCTCACGCTCGTGCACCCCTACGACGACGAGAAGGTGATCGCGGGCCAGGGCACCTGCGGCCTCGAGATGCTGGCCGAGCATCCCGGGCTCGATACGCTGGTGGTCGCCATCGGCGGCGGGGGCCTCATCTCCGGGATCTCCATCGCGGCGAAGGCGATCAATCCGGCGATCGAGATCATCGGCGTGGAGGTCGAGCGATTCCCGGCGATGTACCACGCGATGAAGGGCACCGTGCCCGAGTTCGCGGCGTCCACGATCGCGGAGGGGATCGCGGTGAAGGAGCCCGGGCGGCTCACGCGCGAGATCATCGCGAAGAACGTCGCCGAGATCCTGCTGGTCGACGAGGGCGACATCGAGCAGGCGATCACGCTGCTGCTGGAGATCGAGAAGACGGTGGTCGAGGGCGCGGGAGCGGCGCCGCTCGCGGCGCTGATGCGGCACCCGGAGCGCTTCCGCGGACGCAAGGTGGGCCTGGTCCTGGGCGGCGGCAACATCGACCCGATGGTGCTCGCGGAGATCATCGAGCGCGGCATGGTGCGCGGCGGCCGGCTCGCCCGCGTCATCGTCGAGGTGCGCGACCTGCCGGGCTCGCTCGCCAAGGTGACCGCGTGCCTCGCCGAGCAGAACGCCAACATCGAGGAAGTGCATCACCAGCGCGCCTTTACCACGCTCGCGGTCCAGAACGCGGAGCTGGAGCTGGTGTTGAAGACCCGCAACCACGCGCACGTCGAGCAGATCGTCGCGGCGCTGGAGCGCGTCGGCTTCAAGGCTCGCGCTCACCCGGTCTAAAGCTCTCACCACAGAGGACACAGAGGGTACACAGAGGTCCACAGAGGAAGTCGTGTTCTCAGTCGTGCTGATCGCCGGAGCCGCGAATGCACACCAAATGCTTTCCTCTGTGCACCTCTGTGTACCCTCTGTGTCCTCTGTGGTGAAATCCTTAGTTTTCTAGACCAGAAGGAAAAACAATGACCATTCAGAGACAAAACGTCGGCAAGCGCCTCTCCGAAATCGTGGTCCACAACGGCGTGGCATACCTCGCCGGCGAGGTGCCCGACGACGGCTCGAAGGACATCACCGGCCAGACCGAGGAAGTGCTCGCCAAGATCGACAAGCTGCTGAAGCAGGTCGGCAGCGACAAGTCGAAGCTGCTGTCGGCGCAGATCTTCCTGCCGGACATGAAGGACTTCGCCGGCATGAACGTCGCGTGGGAGAAGTGGGTGCTGCCCGGCCAGACGCCGGCGCGCGCGACCGTCGAGGCGAAGCTCGCCAACCCGGCCTACAAGGTCGAGATCATGTGCATCGCCGCGATATGAACGTTCTCATCACCGGCGGCGGCGGCTTCATCGGATCGCGCGTGGCCCAGGCCCTTCGCGCGCGCCATCCCGAGGCTCGCATCCGCCTCATGGACATGACGTTTCCCGCGGGGCTCGGCGACGGGCTGGAGCGCGTGGAGGCTGACGTGTCGTCGCCGCAGGCGCTCGCAGCCGCGCTCGGCAAGGACACCGACAGCGTGTTCCACATGGCGGCGGTGGTGAGCGGCGGCGCGGAGATGGACTTCGACCTGGGCTATCGCGTGAACCTCGATGGCACGCGGGCGCTGCTTGAGGCCTGCCGAGCGCTTGCAAACCCGCCGAAGGTGGTCTACGCGAGCTCGGTGGCGGCGTTCGGCGGCGCGCTGCCGGAGGTGCTGGACGATTCCACCACGCCCACGCCGCAGACCTCCTATGGCACGCAGAAGGTGATCGGCGAGTACCTGGTCGCGGACCTCACTCGAAAGGGCATGATCGACGGCCGGTCGCTGCGCCTGCCGACGATCGTGGTGCGGCCCGGAAAGCCCAACCTTGCCGCCTCGTCCTTCGCGAGCGGCATCATCCGCGAGCCGCTGAACGGCGTCGCGGCCGATTGCCCGGTTCCGGATACCACCGGCGTGTGGATCCTGTCGCCGAAACGCGTCGTCGACGCCTTCCTGCACGCCCACGACCTGCCGTCTTCGGCGTGGCCCTCGAGCCGCGTCGTGAACCTTCCCGGCATCACCCTCACGGTGCGCGAGATGATCGATGCGATGGGGCGAGTCGCGGGGAGCGAGGTCGCTTCGCGCGTGCGCTTCACGCCGGACGCGCGCATCCAGGCGATCGTGAAGACCTGGCCGGTGCAGATCAGCACCGCGCGCTCGATCGCCATGGGCTTCAGCGCCGATCCGGATTTCGAGTCGGTGGTGCGCGACTACATCGAGACCTACGTGGCGCCGCCGGCGTGATCTCCGGCCACCATTCGCCGTGGCGGTGATGAGGCTCTATCCGGACAAGCGCTGGAGAATCAGTACCAGGTCACATTTCCCGGATATCGAAATGTAACCTGGTACTTATTCATCGGGAGGTTTCGATGGCGACGCAATTCGACAACCACATCGCGGGCGGGCGCGTGGCGCCATCCGCCGGCAAGCGCTTCACGTCGATCAATCCCACCACCGGAAAGGTTTGGGGCGAATTCGCCGAGTCGGGCCGTGACGACGTCGATTCGGCGGTAAAGGCGGCGGTCGCGGCCTTCGAGGGGCCGTGGGGAAAGCTCTCGGCCACGCGCCGCGGGCGGCTGATGATGGCGTGGGGCGACCGCATCGCCGACAACGCGGAGACGATCGCCACGATCGAGACGCAGCACAACGGCAAGCTGATCGCCGAGATGCAGGCGCAGTGCAACTATGTC
>JBKJTM010000151.1:0-3951 GCA_046590805.1 Usitatibacter sp. | reverse complement strand
ACGCCGTACGCGCGCTCGCGCAGAAGAAGCCGATCGACGTGCGCAACTCGCCGAGCGTGCGCCCGTGGCAGCACGTGCTCGAGCCGTTGCACGGCTACCTGCTGCTGGCGCAGGCGCTGCTGCGGGAGCCTGCGACGTTTTCCGAAGCCTGGAATTTCGGCCCCGATCCCGGCGACGACCGCGAGGTGGGACGGGTCGTCGAGCGGCTCGCCACGCTCTGGCCGGGAAAGGTGAAGTGGTCGCTCGACGGCGCGCCCCACCCCCACGAGGCCCACAAGCTGATGCTTGACTCGACCAAGGCGCACGTGCGGCTGGGATGGCGCCCACGGCTGCCACTGGACGAGGCGTTGCGCCTCACCGCCGAGTGGTATGCGAGCTTCATGGCGGGCGGAGGCAGCCTGCGCGACGAGACCGAGTCCCAGATCCAGCATTTTTTGACGATCGCGCGGTGCCAGGGCTGATGAGCGCGCTCAGAGAAATCTCCTCCTGCGAAGTCTGCGGCAACGCCGCCCTCGAGCCAGTGCTCGACCTCGGTCCGCATCCGCTCTGCGACGACCTGGTTCCCTTGGGCGACGTGCGCGTCTGCAACGAGTATCCGATCGACATCCTCTTCTGCCGCAAATGCGTGACCGCGCACCAGCGCTTCCAGGTTCCCAAGGACGAGCTCTTCCCGAAGACCTACCACTATCGTTCGCGCTTCACCGCCGACGTGCTGAGCGGCATGGAGGCGCTGGTGGATTCGTGCGCAGAGCGGTTGGGGGGGCTCGCAGGAAAACTGGTGCTCGACATCGGCTGCAATGACGGCAGCCTGCTCGACGCCTTCAAGCGCAAGGGCGCAGTCACCGTCGGCCTCGAGCCCACCGGCGCCTACGCCGACGGCCTCGGCAAGGGCCATGCGCTCTACAACGATTTCCTCTCGCTGGACGCCGCCCGCGCCATCCGCGCCAAGCATGGCAGCCCCGACATCATCACCTTCACCAATGTGTTCGCGCACATCGAGGACCTGCCCGCGGTGCTGGCGGCGCTCCGGGAGCTGATGACCGGGAAGACGGCGCTGGTGATCGAGAACCACCACCTCGGCGCGGTGCTTGACCGCTGCCAGTTCGACACTTTCTATCACGAGCATCCGCGCACCTACAGCCTGTCGTCCTTCCGCCAGATCGCCAAGGACCTCGGTGTCGCGCTCTCGGCGGTGGAGTTCCCGTCGCGCTATGGCGGCAACATCCGCGCGTTCCTGAACCTGCCGGGAACGAGCGTCGCGTCGGCCAGCGCGGTCGAGGCGGCATTGCATGCGGAGGATCTCTACGGGAAGAAGTTCGCGCTGATGCGCTCCAACATGGAGCTGTGGCGGACCGGCATGTCGCGCCGCATCGCGGAGTTGCACGCGAAGCATGGCAGGCTCTCGGCGAAGGCCTTTCCGGGGCGTTCCGCGATCCTGGTAAAGCTGCTCGGCGTGGATAGCGACGTGATCGCGGCGGTGCACGAGAAGCCCGGCTCGATGAAGATCGGGCACTACGTCCCCGGCACGCGCATCCCGATCCGCTCGGACGACGAGCTGTTCGCGAACCCGCCGCCCGTGCTGCTCAATCTCGCGTGGCACATCTCGGCCGAGATCAGGGCGTACCTGGAGCAGCATGGGTACCAGGGCGAGGTGGTCGACATCCTCGACCCGCAAGCGCTTCCCAAGGGATAAGTGTTCACCGTCGTCGGCGCGGGCTTCGGCGTCTACGGCTACCTGCCGGCGCTGATCGAGACCTTCGGCGAGGCGGTGATCCTGCCGCGCGACTACGAGGCGGTGGTGATGGCCAGGCCGGAGCTCGAGCGCTATCGCGCGCGCATCCATTGGGCGGCGGACATCGCGGCGGCGCTGGCCGGGGCGACGGGCGCGGTGATCGCGGTGCGGCCGGCGAGCCAGCCGGAGGTGCTCGCGCGTTGCTGCGCGGCCGCGAACATCGAGCGGGTCGTGCTGGAAAAGCCGGTCGCCGTCGATCCGGCGCGGGCAGCGCAGGTGCTGCAGGCGCTCGAGCGCAGCGGCAAGCGCTACCGGATCGGGTACACGGTGCTACACACGCCATGGGGCCGCGACCTCGATTGGCCGCGGCAAGGCAGTGACACCGTCCACATCGAGTGGACCTTCATGGCGCATCACTTCGCCCGTGACCTACCCACATGGAAGCGCGCGCATTCGCAGGGAGGCGGTGCGTTGCGGTTCTACGGCATCCACCTCCTGGCGCTGCTCGCGAGGGCCGGCTATCGCGAGGCCGCGGAATCCACGCTTGATGGCGCGCAACGCGATGAACCGAGCCAATGGCGCGCGCGCTTCGTCGCTGCGGGACTTCCGGAATGCCGCGTGCTCATCGATTCCCGTGCCGCGACGACAGGTTTCACGATCTCCCGGCAGGGCGGACCGCTCCTCGCCTTGCGCGACCCTTTCGATGCCCCGGCCGGCGCGGCGGACGCGGACGGCGATCGCCGCATTCCGGTGCTGGCAAGCCTGCTCGAGTCGTTCGCCACACCGGACGATGCCTGCTACGGCCTGTACGAGCGTACCAACGCGCTATGGACCGCTGTGGAGTCTGCCACGACCATGGCACGAGCGGTTCGTTGAGCACGACGCCAGGGGGGATTCCGCAGTTCTTGCGCTTCCTGTTTGTGGGGGTGCTCAATGCCGCGATTGGATATGCCATCTTCGCCGGCCTGGTGCTCCTTGGCGCGGCGCCCACACCGGCGCTCATCGCGACCTACGTGGTGGGCACCCTCATCAATTTCTTCACCACCGGGCGCCTGGTGTTCAACGAGTCGCGGCTCTCGTCGCTCGCGCGCTTCATCCTTGCCTACGTGGTGATCTACTTCTTCAACCTCGGGCTCTTCAAGCTGGTGGCGGAAGCGTTCCCCAACCCGCTCGCGACCCAGGCGCTCTGCCTGCCGGTGGTCGCGGTATTCTCCTTCCTTCTTTTCAAGCTGTTCGTCTTCGGCCGTGGGCGGGCCGGGCGGAGCCCCTGAGAGCCATGCGCAAGACCATCAGCGTCGTCACCCCCTGCTACAACGAGGAAGCGAGCATCCGCGAGTGCTACGAGGCGGTGAAGCGGATCATGGATAGCGAGCTTCCGGGTTATGCGCGCGAGCACATCTTCTGCGACAACGCCTCCGGCGACCGCACAGTGGAGATCCTGCGCGAGATCGCTGCCGCCGATCCCAGCGTCAAGGTCATCGTGAACTCGCGCAACTTCGGCATCCTGCGCAACAACTACAACGGGGTTCTTGCCGCGACCGGCGACGCGGTGATCCTCTTCATGCCCGTGGACCTGCAGGACCCGCCGGAGCTGATCCCGCAGTTCGTGAAGCTTTGGGAGGCCGGCAGCGAGATCGTCTACGGCATCCGCGCCCACCGGGAGGAGCCGTTCATGCTTCGCAGCGCGCGCCACTTCTATTACCGGGTGCTGAGCCGCCTCTCGTACGTGGACTACCCGCCCAACGTGGGCGACTTCCAGCTGGTCGATCGCAAGGTGCTCGACTCGATGAAGCGCATCGACGACGCGCAGCCCTTCATGCGGATGATGCCGTTCGAGTGCGGCTTCCGTGCCGTCGGCGTCCCCTACACCTGGCGCGCGCGCAAGGTCGGGGTGTCGCGCAACCACTTGCTGCACATGTTCGACCAGGGGATGAACGGCATCATCAGCTTCAGCAACGCGCCCATCCGGATCGCGCTCTGGACGGGGGTGGCGATCTCGCTGGTGAGCTTCCTTTATACGATCGGCGTCCTGGTGGCGGTGATGCTCGGGCTGGTGCAGCACGCCGGCGCCGGCATTCCAACTGTAATAGTGGCGGTATTCTTCTTCGGTGGCCTGCAGCTGCTCTTCCTCGGGCTCATCGGCGAGTACATCATCGCCATCTTCAACCAGGTGCGCAGGCGGCCGATCGTGTTCGAGCGGGAGCGTATCAATTTCGAGG
>JBKJTM010000506.1:0-3770 GCA_046590805.1 Usitatibacter sp. | reverse complement strand
GCGGGCGATTGTCGAGCGCCGAAGGCAGGCGGAAGCCGTAATCCACCAGCACCGTCTTGCGTGCACGGTCGCCATTGAACATGCCGCCGACCTGCGGAATGGTCACGTGGCTCTCGTCGATCACGATCAGCGCCTGGCGCGGCAGGTAGTCGATGAGGGTCGGCGGCGGCTCGCCGGGGGCGGCGCCCGAAAGGTGGCGGGTGTAGTTCTCGATGCCCTTGCAGAACCCCAGCTCGTTCATCATCTCGAGGTCGAAGTGGGTGCGCTGCTGCAGGCGCTGCAGTTCCAGCAGCTTCCCCTGCGCCTGGAACTCCGCGAGGCGCTCGCGCAGCTCGACCTTGATGGTCTCGATGGCGCCCAGCACCGTCGCACGCGGCGTCACGTAGTGGCTCTTGGCGTAGAGAGTGAAGCGCGGGATGCGGTGCAGGAGCTCGCCGGTGAGCGGGTCGAAGAGCGTGAGCGACTCGATCACGTCGTCGAAGAGCGAGATGCGCAGCGCCTGCTCGCTCATCTCCGCCGGGAAGACATCGATGGTGTCGCCGCGCACGCGGAAAGTCCCGCGGCGGAAATCGATGTCGTTGCGGGTGTACTGCATGCTGGCTAGACGCCCGAGGAGGTCGCGCTGGCCCACCGGGTCCTTCTCCCGCAGCACCTGGCGCATGTCCTGGTAGTCGCTGGGATTGCCGATGCCGTAGATGCACGAGACGGTGGCCACGATGATGGAGTCGTCGCGCTCGAGCATGCTCTTGGTGGCCGACAGCCGCATCTGCTCGATGTGCTCGTTGATCGAGCTGTCCTTCTCGATGTAGAGGTCGCGCGACGGGACGTACGCCTCCGGCTGGTAGTAGTCGTAGTAGGAGACGAAGTACTCCACCGCGTTCTCGGGGAAGAACTCGCGGAATTCGGAGTAGAGCTGCGCCGCGAGCGTCTTGTTGGGCGCGATGACCAGCGCCGGCCGGCCGATCCGCCCGATCACGTTCGCTATCGTGTAGGTCTTGCCGGAGCCGGTGACGCCCAGGAGGGTCTGGTACGACAGGCCGTCGTTGATCCCGTCGGTCAGCTTGTCGATCGCCTGGGGCTGGTCGCCCGCCGGGGAAAAGGACTGGTGCAGGCGAAAGGGGCTATTGGGGAAGGTGACGATTTCCACTGGAGTATCGATTCAAGCAGGCCAACAGGAAAGTTTATCAACTAAAATGGGGTCGAAGCCACGCCTTTTTACCCCTGCCCACGGAGTTTCCATGTCGCTCGTCGCCGATCGCCTCAAGGTCATCAAGCCCTCCCCCACCCTGGCCGTGTCCGCAAGAGCGGCGAAGCTCAAGGCCGAGGGGAAGGACGTGATCGCCATGGGCGCCGGCGAGCCGGACTTCGATACTCCCCAGTTCATCAAGGACGCGGCGATCGCGGCCATGAACAAGGGCCTCACCAAGTACACTCCGGCGGGCGGCACTACGTCCCTCAGGAAGGCGATCGTCGCCAAGTTCAGGAGCGAGAACGGCCTGGATTACACGGAAAAGCAGATCCTCGTCTCCTGCGGCGGCAAGCAGACGTCTTTCAACCTGTGCATGGCGCTCCTCAATCCGGGCGACGAGGCGATCGTGCCGGCGCCTTTCTGGGTGTCGTACCCGGACATGGCGATGATGGCCGACGCAGAGCCCGTCTTCATTTCGGCCGGCATCGAGCAGCGCTTCAAGATCACCCCGCAGCAACTCGAGCGCGCGATCACGCCGAAAACGCGCCTGATGTGGATCAACAGCCCCTCCAACCCCACCGGCGCGGTCTATACCGCCGACGAGCTGAAAGCCTTAGGCGAAGTGCTGCGCAAGCACCCGAGGATCGTGATCGCCAGCGACGACATGTACGAGCACATCCTGCTCGACGGCTCGAAGTTCGTGAACATCCTAAACGTGTGCCCCGATCTCTACGACCGCACGGTGACCATGAATGGCGTCTCCAAGGCCTATTCGATGACCGGCTGGCGCATCGGCTACTGCGGCGGCCCGCAGGAGCTGATCGAGGCGATGGAGAACGTGCAATCGCACAGCACCTCCAACCCCACTTCGATCTCGCAGTACGCGGCCGAGGCGGCGCTCACCGGCGACCAGTCGTGCATCGATCCGATGGCGGCCGCATTCAAGGAGCGCGCCAAGGTGGTGACCGAGGGGCTGAACCGCATCCCGGGCGTCAAATGCCTGATGCCCGCGGGCGCTTTCTATGCCTTCCCCGATTGCCGCGAGGCGATTCGCAGCCTCCATGCCGCCGGCCGGATCGCCACGCCCACCGACCTGGCGCTCTGCGACTACTTGATGGCGCAGCCCAAGGCGGTGGCGGCGGTCCCGGGCTCGGCCTTCGGCGCCGAAGGCTATCTGCGCATCTCCTTCGCCACCTCCATGGAGAACATCAACAAGGCGGTGGAGCGGATGGGCGAGGCGATCGCGGCACAGCGCGTGGCCGCGTAGGAGGATTCCCGCGCGCCCGCACGGCGCCTTCGGGCGCCGTTTTCATTGGAACGCCGACACAAGTCTAAGCGTGGGGGCGGTCCGACCGGTTTGACGGCGTGTTGCCGTCCGAGAAGACTTCATGCGTCGCTTGTGGGCGAAGGGCGGCTGAGTGTGTATTATATGAAACATGTCGTACATCAAGAACAACTTGGCCGACCTCGGAAGACAACTGCGCGAACGGCGGGTTGCTGCCGGCTTGTCTCAGTCGAACGCCGCACTTGCGGCGGGCGTCGGGCGAACCACTCTCATTCACCTCGAGGGCGGCAAGAAGGACAGTCGCCTATCCAATGTCCTGTCGATCGCCAACGCGATCGGTGCATCTTTCGGTTTGCAAGGTGAGTCGCGGGAGCACGCGGAGCGCTCTCGCCTTCGAGCTGACGAGGCGCTGAAGCTTGCGGGACGGCGGCAAGCGCACCTGAGGCTGGCACTGGACCTCGCGTTGGGCCATGCGGACGCTGTTCGGGCGGTGCAAGATGCACAGCGCATGGTCTCGCTTTGGAAGAGAAACCGGACCTGCAGCGAGCACTACATCCAGGCTTGGTCGCGCATCCTCAAGGGGCGTCCCGCGCAAGTCGCCCGGCGCATTCGCGAGATCGACGAGTTGTGGCTGGATGCGCTGCTGCAGAACACGCCGTTCTCCCGGGCGCTGTCGCCCCCTTGAATTTCGAGCAAGTCCAGAAGCTGCTGACCGATATCCGCGACTCCGAAGGGATCGACAAGTTCGCGGTGCTCGGCAGCCTGTCGGTGTTCGGGCTGGTGACGTCCCACCAAATCCCGGAAGGCATGCTTTTTTCGAACGAGCTTGACGCTTATCCCGAGGAGGACCCGGAGAAGCGCAAGCAAATCGCGAGCAAGTACGGTCAGGGGACGGCTTTCGAGCTCGAGCATGGGTATTACTTCAATCCGATCTCGCCGGCCTTGCCCACCCTCCCCGATGGATGGAAGGAGCGGCTCATCGAGCATCGGTTTCCGACCGGCGTTCGAGTCAAGTTCCTGGACCCAAATGACGCCGCGGTGTCCAAGTATGCCCGCGGCGAGCCGAAGGACCGGGCGTGGATTCGCGAGGGCCTTGCTGCCTCCATACTTTCGGCCGCGACGATCGCTTACCGTTTCCGCACGACGGCGTTTCTCGACCAGGCAGAGCACGAACGAGCCAGGGCCGCGCTGGACGAAGACCTCGCGGAACTACACATGACGCGCGCAAGCTTGAGGGCAACGAAGACAAGGAAACCCCGAAGCTGAGAGTCGACCCGGAGGGCCCGGAAGGCGAAC
>JBKJTM010000453.1:0-2603 GCA_046590805.1 Usitatibacter sp. | reverse complement strand
GCGCCACATAGGCGATATCCGCCTTGAAGACCGCGCGGACCTGCTCGCCCACCAGCTCGATCAGGGTAACGAGGTCGAGCTTGCCCGCCAGCTGCTGCGAGACCGTGTTGACGGTGTTCATTTCCGCGGCGCGCCGCTCGGTTTCCTGGAGCAAGCGCTGCGTCTCGTTGAAGAGGCGCGCGTTCTCGATCGCTACACTCATGCTGCCGGCGAGGGTTTCCAGCAGGCGCACGTCGGCCTCGGAGAAAGCATGCTCGTGCTCGTTGTCGAACAGATTAAGCACACCCTGCGCCTTGTCCCCGATGAGCAGGGGCACGAACAGGTGCGATTTCGGCTTCGACATCCCGGGCAAGAGGAAGCTGTCGTACTTCCTGATCGCCTCGTCCATGTTCTCGCTGATCAAGAGCGTCTTGCGGGTCCGCAGCACATGGCCGTTGAAGCCGCGGTCAGCAACGGGGACCGACGCAATCGGAACCCTCTTGCCATCCAGGATGGAATAGGGAAAGTGCACGGTATTCGTATCCCAATCGATCTTGCGAATGGTCAGGTTGGCCCGATGGAAGATCTCGCAGATCTTGTCGCCGACCGCGTCGTAGATGCTCTGCATGTCGAGCTTGGTGGCGAGCGCCTGCTGCACGCTGCTGATGATCGCCAGCTCGGCCGCGCGCTGCTCGCTCTCCTTGTAGAGGCGCTGGGTCTCATCGAGGAGGGTCGCATTCTCCAGGGCCACGCTCATGCTGCTGACGAGCGTGGTGAGCAGCCTCATGTGGCCCTCGTTGTAGGCGTGCTCCCTGTAGCTCTGGACGCTCACCAGGCCGACCGCCTTGCCGCCGCGAAGGATCG
Source organism: Usitatibacter sp. (assembly GCA_046590805.1). GTDB lineage: Bacteria > Pseudomonadota > Gammaproteobacteria > Burkholderiales > Usitatibacteraceae > Usitatibacter. The sequence goes on along the minus strand of JBKJTM010000453.1, from coordinate 1,760 downwards.
GCACGCCCATGAAGGTCTGGTTGAGATCGTCGTCGGCGCCGGGGGACGCCACCTTGCGCCCGCCTTTGACGAGCTGCTCGGCCATCGTTCCGAGCAGCAGCGACTTGCCCGATTCGATGATGTTTCCCATCAGGCCCCTGCCGTCGTAGGGGCGGGCCTTGCGGATGTCGCTGGTAAGGGCGGTCGCGGGACGCTCCCCGCGGTCCATGTAGTACGGTGAGTAAACCGTATTGCTCGCGGAGTCGCGCAGCGCGATGAAAGTCGTGTCCGCCGCGAAGATCTCACGAATCTTGTCGCCGACCAGGTTGTAGATTGCCGCGATCTCGAGCTTCGAGGCGAGCCCTTCCTGCACGCTGTTGATGATGGCGAGCTCGGCCGCGCGCTGCTCGCTTTCCTTGTAGAGGCGTTGGGTCTCGTCGAAGAGGCGCGCGTTCTCCAGTGCGACGCTCATGCTGCTGGCCAGCGTCTGCAGCAGGCGAACGTCGGAATCTGTGAACGCGTGCTCGCGCTCCATGTCGATCAGGTCGATCAGCCCGCGCGCCTGGTCGCCCGCCACCAACGGAACGTAGAGCGCCGATTTTTCCATCTGCGTCCCGGGCAGCACGGCGCTGCCGTACTTCACCACGTGCTGCGCCATGTCCTGGTTGATGAGCAGGGGCTCGCGCATGCGCAGCACGTGGGCGGTGAAGCCCGTCTTGCCGAGCGGACTGGACGGGATCGTGATTCGCTTTCCGTGCTCGTACACGTACGGGTAGTGAACGGTGTTCGACGGCGCGTCGTAGATGCGGATCGAGAGATCGGCCTGGTTGAAGATCTCGCGGATCTTGTCGCCCACCGAGTCGTATATGCCCTGCATGTTCAGCTCGGCCGCCAATGCCTGCTGCACGCTGTTGATGATCGCGAGTTCGGCGGCGCGCTGCTCGCTTTCCTTGAAGAGGCGCTGGGTCTCGTCGAAGAGCCGCGCGTTCTCCAGCGCCACACCCATGCTCGCGGCGACCGTGGTGAGGAGGCGGACTTCCGATTCGCCGAACGCGTTCTCGCGCTCGTAGTTCTCCAGGGCCATCGCGCCCATCAGACGATCGCCCCCGAAGATCGGAACCATGACGGCCGAGAGGCCCGAATCGGTGACTTGGATCGTACGCAGCCCCCAGGCGGCCTTTTCCTCGGCATTGTTTGCGACAACCGACTGGCGCGACGCCAGCGCCTGGTAAACCCGTCCTTCCCTGCGCGGCGGCGTGGGCGCGATGCTGATGCGCTTGCCGTGCTCGAACTCGTACATGAAATGGACCAGGTCGGTCTTGGGGTCGTACCAGCGAATGCCCAGGTCGCCGTTCCTGAACACCTCGCGCAGCTTGTCGCCCACCAGGTCGATGATGGCCTGGAAGTCGAGCTCCGCCGCCATGCCTTCCTGAATGCGGTTGATCACCGCGAGCTCGGCCGCGCGCTGCTCCGTTTCCTTCAGCAGGCGCTGCGTCTCGTCGAAAAGCTGCGCGTTTTCGAACGCGACGCTCAGGCTTCCAACCATGGTTACGATGAGACGGAAGTCGGAATCGCTGAACGCGTTCTCCCGCTCCACGTTCTGGATACTCAGGATCCCCCGCGCCTCGCCGGCCACCACCAGCGGCACCCAGATGCCGGACTTGGCCCGCTCTTCCGCCTTGCCCGCGACCTGCCCGCTCCCCACCTCCGCTGATCGCGCGGCAAGGTCGGCGTTGATCATCAGCGGCTTCAGCGCGAAAGTCATGACCACGCTCCAGCCG
>JBKJTM010000410.1:0-3029 GCA_046590805.1 Usitatibacter sp. | reverse complement strand
CCAGGTGTCGCTGCCGATGCCGAGGAACTTGCCCTGAAAATCGCCGCGCAGCATCGTCCCCGCGCGCAGGAATATCGCCGGCAGGTTCATCGACAGCGCCCCCATCACCAGCGCCGGCGTGGTTTTGTCGCAGCCGCCCATTAGCACAGAGCCGTCGGCGGGATAGGAACGCAGCAGCTCCTCGGTCTCCATCGCGAGCAGGTTGCGGTAGAGCATCGTGGTCGGCTTCTGGAACGGCTCCGAGAGCGAGATCGCCGGCATCTCCACCGGGAATCCGCCCGCCTGCCAGATGCCGCGCTTCACTTCCTCCGCGCGCTGGCGGAAGTGGCTGTGGCACGGATTGATGTCGCTCCACGTGTTGATGATCGCGATCACCGGCTTGCCGAGGTAGTCGGAGCGGTTGTAGCCCATCTGCGCGGTGCGCGAGCGATGGCCGAAGCTGCGCAGGTCGCGCACCCCGTACCAGCGGTGGCTGCGCAGCTCCTCGGGCTGCTTGCGGTCTTTCGCCAAGCGCCGGCCCTCAGTCGCTCTGCTTGATGCCGCCGGATTCGACCACCTGCTTCCAGCGGCCAATCTCCTCGGTGAGGAAGCGGTCGAACTCGGCGGGCGAGTTGCCGACCACCTCGAAGCCCAGATCGTTGAAGCGCTTCACCACGTCGGGATGCTTGATCGCCGCCTGGAGCGCCGGCTGCAGGCGCGCCTTCACGTTTTGCGGCAACCCCTTGGGGGCCACGAACGCCTGCCACGAGTACACCTCGATGCCGGGGACGCCCGCCTCGCTGAGCGTCGGCACGTTCGGCACCGCCGGGTCGCGGACGGAGCCGGTGACGGCGAGGATCTTCATCTTCCCGGCCTTCACATGCTGCGTGATCGAACCCAGGTTCTGGAACGACACGTTGGCGTTGCCGGCAATGATGTCGAGGTGCGCGGCGCTGCCGCCCTTGTACGGCACGTGGATGCCGGTAGTGCCGGTCTTCTGCCAGAAGAGCGCCGCGGTGAGGTGGTCCGACGAGCCGGTGCCCGACGAGGCGAACGACACCGTGTTGGGATTTTTCTTCAGGTAGTCGATGAACTCCGCCATGGTGTTCGGCGGGAAGGTGGCGCTGGTCACCAGCGCATTGGGCGTGCGTACGGCGACCGAGAGCAGGTCGAAGTCGCGCTGCGTCTCGTAGCCGAGGTTCTTGTAGAGCACCTGGTTGATGGCGAACACGCCGATCGATCCCACGAAGAGCGTGTAGCCGTCGGGCTTCGCGTTCTTCACGAACGTGGCGCCGAGGCTGCCGTTGGCACCCGGCTTGTTGTCGATCACGAACGACTGGCCGAGGCTTTCCTGCAGCTTGGCGGCCACGGTGCGCGCGGTGATGTCCGAGGATCCCCCGGGGGTGAAGGGCACCACGACGTTCACGGACTTCTCAGGGTATTGCTGCGCCTGGGCGGCGCCGGCCAGGGCCACCGCCGCGAGGGCGATCGAGATGCGTGTCACGAGCTTCATTTTTCTCTCCTCCGTCGTTGTCGTTCGAATGATTCGCCTCAGGCGACAGCCCGCTCGCGGCTGAGCGCGCGGTCGTGCGCGAGCAATGCCGTCGCCGCGGACTGCACCGGCGCCCGCTCCGCCGCCTCGAGGCTCGAGACCATCGGCAGGATCGGGCCCATGTCGGCGATGCCCGCGAGCGTCACGGCGTCGTGCAGCACGCGGATCGGGCCGCGCGAGTCCCGCTGGTCCTCGAGCGGGATGTAGGCGGAGCGCAGCTTCTGCGCCGCTTCGTAGTCGCCGGCCTTCAGGAGCGCGAGCAGGCGCATCGAGCCGCGCGGGGCCACGCAGACCGAGCCCGAGGTGAAGGCGCGCAGGCCGAAGTCGCGCCAGTGCACGATCGCCGGTCGTTCGCCGATGCCGCTGATGATGAGATTGGTGTCGACCTGCTGCACCAGCTCCTCGAGATAGGTGTCCTTCGCCGGGTCGTCGCGGACGATCGCGTACTTGATCGCGCACAGCACGCCGTCCTTCGCGAGCGCGCCGAGGGTCTTCGGCTCGATGTAACCCAGGCCTTTGACGTACGCGATGATCGGCCTGCCGAGGCGGTCGGCGAACTTGCGCAGCGCGGTCGCCACGCCGCTGTCGTTGGCGGGCTTATCGAACGGCAGCGCCATGGCGGTCGGGAAGGCGCGCGACTTGAGAATCGCCGCGGAGTCCATGAGCTTTCCGTAATCGGCGCCGGCGGACGGGATCACCCAGCTGTCCTTGCCGGCCGCGTCGGAGAGGAAATCGAGCGTCGCGGCGTATTCTGAAAGCGGCAGGTGATAGAAGTTGGCGTTGCCGCCATACATCAGCGTGCGCACGCCCCCCTCCTCGAGGTGGCGGATCAACGCCCGGTTCGCGGCGGCATTGAGGGTGAGGTCGCCGTGGCGCGCGAGCGGCGGCACGGCGAGGACGGAGGCGGTGAGGTCGGCGGGCGTGACCGGGGTCGTCTTCAAGGCGGGCTCCTGGATGATTGCGCTATCATACCATTCCATTGCCCGGCGGCTATGCGCTCGCCCGGGCGATCAGCTTGAAGCCGAGGTCGATGATCCGCTCGGGCACCGCCCGGCCGGCGGTGCGCTCGATGATGAACCGCGCCGCCTGGCGCCCGATCGCGGTTCCGTCGATCCGCACCGTGGAAAGCGCCGGCAGCGCATCGGCGGCCACGTTGTTGTCGCCGAAGCCGATGACCCGGAGCGTCCCCGGAATGCGGATGCCACGTGCATGCGCCTCCGTCAGCACGCCCAGCGCGAGCATGTCCGAGCTGCAGACCACCGCGTCGATCGACGGATGCTTCTCGATCAGCGCCGCGAATCCCCGGCGCCCCGCGCCGAACGTGGTCGGCGTGGGCACGAGCTCCGCCGGGATGCGCGCGATGCCCTGGCGCGCGGCGGCATCGATGAACCCCTGCCGGCGCATGCCCGCGCGCCCGTCGTTCGCGGAAACGAAGCCCGGGTTGCGCACGCCGCGGAAGTGGAGGTAGTCCGCGACCGCCGCGCCCACCTTCTCGTGG
>JBKJTM010000389.1:0-17684 GCA_046590805.1 Usitatibacter sp. | reverse complement strand
CGAACTACGGCGCTGCCGATGTCGACCAAGCCTGCGCGGCGCTGCGCAAAGCGGGCCTGCGCGAGCAGGTGATGATCGATGTCTCGCACGCCAACGCAGAAAAGCAGCACCGGCGCCAGATCGCCGTGACGCAGGAGATCGCGGCGCGCATCGCCGGCGGCGAGCGCAGCATCACCGGCCTGATGATCGAGAGCCACCTCGAGGAAGGCCGGCAGGATCTGGTCGCCGGCCAGCCACTGCGCCACGGCGTATCGATCACCGACGCATGCATCGGCTGGGCCGATACCGAACCGCTGCTGTCATCATTGGCGGATGCGGTGCGCGCGCAACGAAGCTGAGGAGACGACCCCGTGACGACGCTGACTTTGGACATACCCGCGGCCGAGCGGCGCTCCTCGTTCTATCTCTTCATGGCCGGGCTCTTCGTCCTGATTGCGTTTGGCGGCTTCACGCCGACCTACTGGGCCAAGCTCGCCGGGGGCTCGTTCCGCGGCGCGCCGATCATCCACATCCACGGCGCCCTCTTCTTCGCCTGGACCCTCTTCTTCTTCTTGCAGACCGCGCTGGTCGCGAGCGGACGCACCCTGCGGCACCGCGACTGGGGCTTGGCCGGCATCGCGCTCGCCACCGCGATGGCGATCAGCATCGTGCTGGCCGCCATCAGCTCGATCAAGGTCGCGCAAGGCATCGGCATGGGCGACGCGGCGCGGCGCTTCACTGTCGTCTCGCTCAGCGGCCTGGTGCTGTTCAGCGCCTTCATCGCGCTGGCGATCGCCAACGTGCGCCGGGCCGAGGTCCACAAGCGGCTGATGCTGCTCGCGATGGTGCCGCTGATGCATGCCGCGATGGGCCGGCTCTTCCTCACCGCCTTCGCGCCAGCCGATGTCAAGGGGCCGCCGCCGATCTTCGTCTCGGTGCCGCCGGGGCTTGCCGTCGATCTCGCGATCGTCGCCGGCATCGTCTACGACTGGCGCACCCGCGGCCGCCCGCACCCGGTCTATCTATGGGGCGGTGCCGCCTTGCTGGCGAGTCAGATCGCCAGCGTGCCGATCGGCGGCACCGCCGCCTGGCTCGCCATCGCGCGCTGGGTCGAGTCGCTGGCCGGCTGAGGGCCGCGGCTCGAGCGGCTCAGACCTCGATCGAGACGAATCCCTCTTCGTCGATCACCGTCCGGTAGGTCTTCACCGGCACCATGCAGGGCGGGGCCACGACTTCGCCGGTGCGGATGTTGAAGACCCCGTTGTGGAAGTCGCACTCGACCGTCTCGCCGTCGATATAGCCCTCGGACAGCGAGCCCGGGCCGTGGGTGCAGGCGTCGTCGGTGACGCAGAAGTCACCGTCCAGGTTGAACACCGCCAGCGTCAGGGCGCCCTTCTCGATGCGGATCGCCGAACCGGCTTCCACCTCCGTGGTCTTGCACAAAGCGATGCGCTCGCAGGCCTGCGCCATCGACCCTCCTCCGATTGACAATCAACGATTGCGGATGATATCGTCGTTTTGCGTGAAGGAACGCAGTTCTGCTATACAGAACGGCCTTGCGGCACCCTGCCGACCCTGCCGGGTCCGCTGCCATCGGCGAAGCTTCGAAGTCCACCTCAACGAGACCGCGGCCATGCTCAAGAAGGAACAGAACGATCTGCTGACCCAGACCGGCCCCGGCACGTCGATGGGCAACTTGTTCCGGCGCTACTGGCTGCCGGCGCTGCTGGCCAGGGAACTGCCCGAGCCCGACTGCCCGCCGGTGCGGCTGCAACTGCTGTCCGAGAAGATGGTGGCGTTTCGCGATACCGCCGGCCGCCTGGGTGTGGTCGACAAGTTCTGCGCCCACCGCGGGGTCTCGCTCTGGTTCGGCCGGAATGAAGAAGGCGGCCTGCGCTGCCCGTACCACGGCTGGAAATACGATGTGAACGGCAACTGCCTGGAGGTGCCGTCCGAGCCCGCCGAGAGCGGCTTTTGCGACAAGATCAAGCTCAAGTCGTATCCGCTCGCCGAGCGCGGCGGCGTGATCTGGATCTACATGGGCCCGCCCGAACTGAAGCCGCCGCTGCCCGAGTGGGAGTTCGCCACCGTGCCCGCCGAGCAGAGCTACATGTCGAGGCGGTGGCAGGAGTGCAACTGGCTTCAGGCAATGGAGGGCGGCATCGACTCCAGCCACGTCTCGTTCCTGCACAGCGGCGCGCTCAACACCGACCCGCTCTTCAAGGGGTCCAAGGGCAACACCTACAACCTCGGCGACAAGAAGCCGGTATTCGAGGTGGCCGAGAGCGAAGGCGGCCTCTACATCGGTGCACGCCGCAATGCGGAGGACGGCAATTACTATTGGCGCATCACGCCCTGGGTGATGCCCTGCTTCACGATGGTCCCGCCGCGCGGCGACCATCCGATGCACGGGCACTTCTGGGTGCCGATAGACGACGAAAACTGCATGGCGTGGAGCTTCGACTACCACCCGGTGCGCGCGCTCACCGAGTACGAGCGCGAGGCGATGGAGGCCGGCAAGGGCATCCACGTTACCGTCGACAAGAGGTTCCGGCCGCTGCAGAACAAGGACAACGACTACCTCATCGACCGCGCCGCGCAGAAGGCGGGCAAGAGCTTCAGCGGCGTCGACGGATTCGGCATGCAGGACGCCTCCGTGCAGGAGAGCATGGGCCCGATCCAGGACCGCACCAGGGAGAACCTGGTCTCCACCGACAACGGCATCATCATGGCGCGGCATCGATTGATGAAAGCGGCAAAGGAGCTGATGGCGAAGGGCACCCTCCCCCCGGGGCGCGATCCGGCGCAGCAGAAGGTGCGCTCGGTGGCGGTGGTGCTGCCGTCGGGCACGCCTTTCAAGGAGGGCGCCGGCGAGGCGCTCAAGGCCAAGCAGGGCGTCGCCCAGACCTCGGTCTGAACATGGAAAAAGTGCTGGCGGCGGTCAGGACGGGCCCGAGCAAGACCGAGATCCGCGAATTCCCGATGCCCGAGGTGTCCGCCGACGGCGCGCTCCTGAAGATGGAGGTCGCCGGCATCTGCGGCACCGACGTGAAGCTCTACAAGACGCCGCCGAACGACGAGCCGGTGATCATGGGCCACGAGAACATCGGCTACATCGCCAAAGCCGGACGCGAGTTCACCCAGCGCAAGGGTTTCAAGGAAGGCGACCTGGTCTTCGTCGAGCACTATGTCTCGTGCGGCAAGTGCGAGTGGTGCCACCTGGGCCAGTACCGCCATTGCGAGAACACCGACTGGCGCTACAACCCCGACGCCATCCGCTACGGCTACACCTCCGCACGCAAGGCCCCTCACCTGTGGGGTGGCTTCGCGCAATACGTCTTCCTGCCGTGGAATTCGGTCGTACATCACGTGCCGCAGGGCGTGACGCCCGAGCTCGCCGGCCTGGTGACGCCGATGGCGAACGGCGTCGAGTGGTCGCTCTTCGACGGCGGCGTCGGCTACGACTCCACGGTGCTGATCCAGGGGCCCGGCCAACAGGGCCTGTCGCAGACCGTGGTCTGCAAGCAGGCGGGCGCCTCGCTCATCATCGTCACCGGCACCTCCAAGGATGCGGCGCGACTCGAAGTCGCCAGGCAGCTCGGCGCCGACTACGTGATCGACGTGAACAAGGAAGACCCGCTCGCGCGCATCAAGGAAATCACGGCTGGCCGGGGCGTGGACGTGGTCCTCGATTGCACCGCGGGCGCCGGCACCATCCCCATCCTGCTCGGCGTCGAGGCGCTGAAGCGCAAGGGCGGCACCATGGTGATCCAGGGCGAGATGCCCGAATTCCCCAACTTTCCCATCGGCCGCGTGACGGTCAAGTTCATCACGCTGAAAAGCGCGCGCGGCCACAGCTACAGGGCGTGCGAGCTCGCGCTGCAGCAGCTCGCCTCGAAGCGCTTCGCGCTCGACAAGGTCACCACGCATCGCTTCCCGCTGAACGACGTCGACCTCGCGATCAAGTCGGTGGGCGGTCACGGCGTGCCGAATGTGATCCACGCCTGCCTGATGCCCTGGCTATGAGCCTCTGGAGCGACCCCGCGGGCGCCGGGCGCTTCGGCCAGGCGCGCAAGGCGGCCGGCCATCTCGACGCGGTCGAGCAGGTGAAGGACTGGACCCGCTCGCGTTTCGCGCTCACCGCCAACGACACCGTGATGGTCACGGAGGAAAAGCCGTCCTATCCCGGTTGCCCACCCATGGAAACGGTGATCGCATTCTGGCTCGACGGTCGCGCGCCGCACCACTTCCGCGTCTTCAAGGCCGCCCGCGAGGTGAGCGAGGCGGACATTCCGCCCGCATGGCTGCGGGATTCGCTGTCCGGCGTCCCCGGGCTCACCTGCTCCTGCTGCTGACCAAGGATCGCCGCCGATGGCCCTGCCGAAAATGAAGACCGTCACACGCACCCAGGGCAACAACAAGGCGCTCAAGGACGGCAGCGTCAAGCCGCGCACCTTCGAGTTCGACTTCATCGAGGTCGACCCGCTCATCGACGCCTTCCGTCGCATGACGCGCGGGCTGGAATTCGACATCTGCGAGATGTCGATGACCACTTATGTCGCGGCGCGCGCCCACGGCAAGCGCATGACCGCGCTGCCGGTGTTCCTGCTGCGCGCATTCCATCACGGCGCGATCCTTTGCAACACGAAGTCCGGCATTCGCTCTCCCAGGGACCTGGAGGGCAAGCGCGTCGGTGTAAACCGCGGCTACACCGTGACCACCGGCGTCTGGGCGAGGAGTGTGCTGCAAGACCAGTACGGCGTCGAACTCGACAAGGTCACCTGGGTCCTGTCCGGCGACGAGCATGTAGCCGAGTTCCAGCCCCCATCCAACGTGGTGCCGATGGAAAAGGGAAAGAAGATGGCCGACATGCTCGCCTCGGGCGAGCTGCCGGCCGCGATCAACCTGGAGTGCGACAGCCCCAATGTGCGCCCGCTGATCACCAATCCGAAGGAGGCCGGGCTCGAATCGCTGCGCTCGACCGGCCACTATCCGATCAACCATACGATCGTGGTGCGTGACGATCTCCTCGAGGCGAATCCCGGCCTCGCCGCCGACGCCTTCGAGGCCTTCGCCGCGGCCAAGAGGCTCTACGTCGAGAAGCTGCGCGCCGGGTCGATCGAGAACCCTGCCGCCGCGGACGAGTTGCATCGGCGGGTGATGGAGATCACCGGACGCGATCCCCTGCCCTACGGCATCGAACCCAACCGCCAGGCGCTGGAAGAGCTGCTGCGCGCCGCGCGCGACCAAAAGATCATCGACCGCCCGATGGCGGTGGAAGACCTATTCGCACCCTCGACCCGCTCCCTGGTGGGATGATTGGAAGCACCCGACCGCAATTGACAGGAGGCAACATGGCCGTAGAAGAGATCACCCGCAAGCCCCGTACCTCGAACCGCCCGCAGGTTGCGGTGATGAACGCGGTGCACGACCTGCCGGTCCTCGTGGCCCGCGATCTGGGCTTCTTCAAGGACGAAGGCCTCGACCTCGACATCGTCACCACGCCCGGCATGGCGCAGGTCACCACCAAGCACTTCGTCAAGTTCGACTCGATCTTCGACCGGCCCCTCGACTCGACCTACAACGAGGGCGGCATCGACCAGTACCGCATGTGCGAGTGGGGGATCATGAAGCGCGCCGTCGAGGCGAACGCCACCGGCATCCGCCCGCGCAAGATCGTGGCGCTCGGCGCCGCGATGTCATCGTTCGCGATCGTCGTGCGACGCGACTCGAAGGCCTATGAGCCCGAGCAGCTGAAGAACATTCCGATCGCGGTGACGCCCAACAATGGCTCGCATTTCGTGACGCTGAAGATGATGGAGGGCTTCCTCGATCCGGAGTTCGTGAAGACGACCGCGGCAGGCTCGATGCCGAAGCGGATCGACGCGCTGAAGGAAGGCAAGGTCGAGGCGATCAGCCTGATGGAGCCCTGGATCAGCGTCGCGCAGAAGCAGGGGCTGCGGATCCTGATCGAGTCGCACTCGACGCGTGCGGAAGCCGCCGGCGACGACATGGATGGCGCCACCCTCAGGAAGATGTTCAACGCCCAGGCACGCGCCGTGGAAGTGCTGGAGAAGGACCCGCGCCCCTTCGTGCATTACCTGGTGGCCGAGACCGGCGGGCTCCTCGAGCCGCACGAGTTCCAGCACTGGCGCCTGCTGAACGCGCCGCCCACCCCCTACACGCGCGAGCGCTTCGACGACACCTACAACTGGACGGTGAAGTGGAACATGACCGTCCCCGGCGCGACCTACGAGAACACCGTCGACAACCGTGCCTGGGCATAGAAATTGTCCGTGATGGACAAGATGACCATTCCCGCGCTGCACGCCATGAAGCGCGAGGGTCGAAAGATCGTGGGTGTGGTCGCGTGGGATTTCCAGATCGCGCAGATCGCCGATCGCGCCGGCGTCGACATCGTCTCCGTCGGTGATTCGGTCGGCATCAACCTCTGGGGCCACGCCACGGCGCTCGAGGTGACGATGGACGAAATGGTGACGGTCTGCAAGGCGGTTCGTCGCGGCACCCGGCGCGCCCTGGTGAGCTGCGACTTTCCCTTCGGCCCGCTGCAGGATGGCTTGCCGAGCGCGGTGCGCGCCGCCCATCGCCTGAAGGACGCCGGCGCCGACATGGTGAAGCTCGACGGGGCCGCCGAGTTTCCCGATGCGGTCGCGGCTATCGCGCGCGAGGGCATCCCGGTGTTCGCGCAGATCGGCATGACGCCCCAGACCGCGAAGCAGCACGGTGTCGACTACGCCGAGTTGATGAAGGGCGCGCGCGTGCCCGATGAGATGACCGGGGAGCTGGTGGCGCAAGCGCTCGCGCTCGAGGCCGCGGGCGCCGCGCTCATCGACTTCCAGGGGTCGGGGCCGGTTGCCGGCGCCGCCGTCACCCGGGCGGTGAGGATCCCGGTCATCGGCGGCCAGGGCGGCGGACCGTGGCTCGATGGGCGCATGCGCATGGCCCACGCCGCGATCGGATACGCCGCGAGCGGCATCGATGCGCCGCCCGAAACCTACGCGAACGTGGCCCAAGTCACGCTCGACGCCCTGAACGCCCTGGCCCGGGACGTGCGCGCCGCCCGCCAGATCAAAGGCGGCATCAAGGTGAAGGCAGCCTGAGGGATGCCGACCGCCCTCCTCGACGGCATCGAGACCCGCTACGAGGTCGCGGGCTCCGGACCGCCGCTGCTCATGTTCTCGCCGGGGGGCTTCGACGCGACACTCGAGAAGTGGCGCACCCTGGGCATCTACGCAAAGGTGAAGCCGTTGGATCACCTGGCGCGCGAGTACCGCTGCATCACCTTCGACCGGCGCGAGTGCGGCCAGTCCGGCGGGCGCGTCGAATCGATCCGCTGGACCGACTACGTGGCGCAGGGGCGCGCCCTCCTCGACCACCTCGGCATCGAGCGCGCGCACCTGATGGGGGGCTGCATGGGCTGCGCGCCGGTGGTCGCCTTCGCGGCGGCCGATCCCGCGCGTGTCCTCAGCATGATCCTGTGGTGGCCCGTGGGCGGTGCGAAATACCGCATCAAGGGGCAGCAGCGCTTTTCGGATCACCTCGCCTTCGTGCGCGAGCACGGCTTGGGCGAAGTGGTCGCGTTGGCGCAGCGCGAAGGCAAGGCCTTCGGCGCCGACCCACGCGGCGGCCCCTGGGCTTCGGTGATCAGGCGCGATCCCGCCTTTGCCGCGGGCTACGCGCGGCTCGACGCCGCCCAGTACGAGCACACCGTGGTCGGCATGGCCCGTTCGCTGCTCGACCGCGATACCGCCCCGGGCGCGGAGCCCGAGGATCTTCTCCAGCTCGACATTCCGGCGCTGGTGGTGCCGGGCCGCGACGAGTCCCATGCCACCTCCGCCGCCCGCTACCTGGAGGAGTGCCTGCCGCGGTCCCGCTACTGGGATGCGGCGCCCGCGGCGCAGACCGAAGAGGCCGCCGCTCGGCAGCTCCTCGATTTCCTCGCCAGCACCGAAAGCCAGGCCACGCCCCAATGATCATCGACATCCACGGCCACTACACCACCGAGCCGCAGGCGCTGCACGTCTTCCGCGACAAGCAGCTGGCGGGCCTCGCCGATGCGGGACGCAAGCCCGCCTCGAACGACCTCGGCATCAGCGACGAGCAGCTGTTGAAGAGCGTGCAGCCGCAGCTCGAGTTCCAGAAGGCGCGCGGCAGTGACCTCACGATCTTCTCGCCGCGCGCCTCGGGTATGGGTCATCACGTCGGCAACGAGGCGATCGGCCAGGTGTGGACGCGCATGAGCAACGACTTGATCCACCGCGTCTGCACCCTGTTGCCCGAGAGCTTCGCGCCGGTAGGTCAGCTACCGCAGTTCACCGGCACGCCGATCGAGAATTGCATCCCCGAGCTCGAGCGGCTGGTGAACGATCTGGGCTTCGTCGGCGTGAACCTGAACCCCGACCCGTCGGGCGGCTATTGGAAGGCGCCTGCCCTCACCGACCGCTATTGGTACCCGATCTACGAGAAGATGGTGAAGCTGGAAGTGCCCGCGATGATCCACGTCACCGGCTCCTGCAACCCGGCGGTGCATTTCACCGGCGCGCATTACATAAACGGCGACACGACGGCGTTCATGCAGCTGCTGCAGGGCGACCTCTTCAGCGACTTTCCATCCCTCAGGTTCGTGATCCCGCACGGCGGCGGCGCGGTGCCATTCCACTGGGGCCGCTACCGCGGCATCGCCCAGGACATGAAGAAGCCGCTCCTCGGCGAGCACCTGATGAAGAACGTGTTCTTCGACACTTGCGTGTACCACCTGCCGGGGATCGAGCTGATGGCCAAGGTGATCCCGGTGGACAACATCCTGTTCGCCTCCGAGATGCTCGGCGCGGTGAAGGGCGTCGATCCGGAGACCGGGCACTACTTCGACGACACGCGCCGCTACGTGGACCAGGTGAAGTCGCTCTCGGAGGCCGACCGCTACAAGATCTTCGAGGGCAATGCGCGCCGCGTCTACCCGCGGCTCGATGCCCAGCTCGCCAGGCGGGGCAAGCCCGCACCCCAGGAAAAGCAGCCATGAACGAAATCAATCGTGACATCGAGCGCGTCGCCCCGGACATCGTCGCCAGGGCGTCCGAGTTCGCCGCGTCGATCCTCGCCGATGTGGCCGGCCGCCGCGGTACGCTCGACGGGCGCATCGCCCCGGTCTCGCCGACGATGCGCATGGCGGGTCCCGCCTTCACCGTCGAGGTGCGCGCCGGCGACAACCTGATGATCCACGCCGCCATCGCACTCGCCCGGCCCGGGGACGTGCTGGTGATCGACGGCAAGGGCGACCGCAGCTGCGCGCTGATGGGATCGATCATGATCAACGCGTGCAGGAAGCTCGGCCTCGCGGGCGTGGTGATCGACGCCGCGGTGCGCGATACCGAGGAGCTGCGCGAGCTGGGCTTCCCGGTCTACGCGGTGGGCGCGAATCCCAACGGGCCGACCAAGTTCGTCCCGGGCCGCATCAACTGGCCGATCTCCTGCGGCGGAATCGCGGTCAACCCGGGCGACCTGATCGTCGGTGACGCCGACGGCGTGGTGGTCGTGGAGCGCGAGAAGGCGCCCACCCTCCTCGCTGCGGCGGCGAAGAAGGTGGCCGAGGAGCGCGCGCGCATCGCCGATATCGTCGCCGGGAAGAACCTGCGGCCCGGATGGCTCGAGGGGTCGCTGCGCGCCGCGGGCCTGCTGCGGGAAGGCGAGAAGCTGTGAGCTCCCCCACCGCCGGCCACCGGCCCGCCTTCGGGCTGCCGGGCCGCATCCAGGCGCCGAACTCCCAGCCGCGCTCGATCGCCATCGTCGGGCTCGGCGATGGCGGGGCCGCCATCGCGCGCGGCATCTCGCGCGAGGGCCTCGCGCACCTGGACGTGCATGTGCTGGCGAAAAGCGCGTCGGGTGGCGACACGGTCGCGGCCATCAAAGCGGGCGGCGGCGACCTTCAACGCGACCTGATGGGCGCGGACATGATCTTCATCGTCGCCTGCCGCGGCGACGACGTGAGCCTCGCGCCCGTCGTGAGCGGCATCGCCCACGGCCGCAACCATTCGGTGACCGCCCTCTATATCGTGGCGCCCGACCAGCTGTCCGGAGACGACGCGGCGCTGAAGACGCTGCGCTCCGCGGTCGAGATGCTGGTGGTGGTCTCCGACGAAAGCTACGTGGGCGCGATGATCTCCGCGCTGGGCAGCTGAAGGATCACTCCATGAACGACGTGACGCGTCCCGACAACGTCGATCCGCCCTACCTTTTCGACGGTTATCGCAGCACGCGCTTGCGCGCTCCGCAACAGGCGCTCCTCGCGCTGCCCCCGGGAGCGTTCGACGTACCCGGCCCGCTGGTCCCCGCATCCTTCGTACGCGACTCCGACAACGACCTCACCCTGCGCGGCAAGGCGCCGCCCGTGGGCGAGAAGATGATCGTGAGCGGCAGGCTCCTGGACGAGTCGGGCCGCCCGATCCGCCGCTCGCTGGTCGAGATCTGGCAGGCGAATTCCGCGGGCCGCTATGCCCACCCCGGCGATACCCACGACGCGCCGCTCGACCCCAATTTCGCCGGCATCGGCCGCACCTTCACCGACGACGACGGCTGGTACCGGTTCGTCACCATCAAGCCGGGCGCCTATCCGTGGGGCAACCACAGGTTCGCCTGGCGTCCGCAGCACATCCACTTCTCGTTCCTCGGCAACGCGCCGATACAGCGGCTGGTGACGCAGATGTATTTCCCCGGCGACCCGCTGATCCCCATCGACCCGGTGTTCAACAGCGTCCCGGACGAGAAGGCGCGCGCGCGGATGGTGGCCTCGCTGGCGCTCGAGACCGGGATCGAGGGCATCGCGCTCGGCTACCGCTTCGACGTCGTGCTGGCGGGCGCCAGCGCCACGCCGCTGGGGATCTAGCGATGGCCGGGCGCACCCCTTCGCAGACCGTGGGCCCGTTCTTCCACGAAGCGCTTCGCTGGAAGGATGGCGGCAAAGTCGCGCGCGCCGGCGATGGCGTGCCGGTGGTGCTCGTCGGCCGGATCACCGACGGCGCCGGCGAGGCCGTGGCCGACGCCATGGTGGAGACCTGGCAGGCGCTTCCCGAGGGCGCCGGCGCGTCGAGCGGCAATCCACGCGGCTTCGCACGTGTCGAGACTGCGGGCGACGGCACATTCCGCATCGAGACCCGCATGCCCCCGGGCAGCGTGCCGTTCCTCGACGTGACGCTGTTCGCACGCGGCCTGCTGAAGGCACTGCGCACGCGCGTCTACCTCGCGCCCGAGGCCGCGGTGCGCGCC
Organism: Usitatibacter sp.; assembly: GCA_046590805.1. GTDB lineage: Bacteria > Pseudomonadota > Gammaproteobacteria > Burkholderiales > Usitatibacteraceae > Usitatibacter. The sequence continues at coordinate 6,425 of JBKJTM010000389.1, read as the reverse complement.
GACCCCCTGCTCGCCTCGATCGCCGCCTCCCCCCGCCTGGCGACTCTCGTCGCCCGCCCCGCGGCCGGCGGCGAGTACCGCTGGGACATCCGCCTGCAGGGCGAGGGCGAAACCGTTTTCTTCGCCGCGTGACCTCGTGGCCGGAAGCCTGACCGCCCGCACCCTCGCCCGGCCCTCGTTCGAGTCCGCATTCGCGCCGGCCGCGTTCGTGCGCGCGATGCTCGCATTCGAGTCCACGCTCGCCGCCGCGCAGGCGGCCGAAGGCATCATCCCGGCCTCCTCGGCGAGCGCCATCGCCACCGCCTGCACGGGCATCGTCATCGACTCCGACGCGCTGGTCGCCGAGGGCAAGCGCTCCGCGACGCTCGCCGTGCCCCTGGTTCGCCTGCTGCGCGCCGCGGTCGCGCCGGCGGTGCGCGAACACGTTCATCTCGGCGCCACCAGCCAGGACGTGCTCGACACCGCGATGGTGCTCTGCCTTCGGCCCTGCCTGGAAGAGGCCGATCGGTCGCTGCAGGCCGCGATTCGGGGCCTTGCAAGCCGCGCCCGCGAGCATCGCTCCACGCCGATGCTCGGCCGCACGCTGATGCAGCCCGCGCTGCCGATCACCGCGGGTCTCAAGATCGCACGATGGGCGACGGCGCTGGCGCAGGACCGCGAGCGACTTGCGCAAGCCCGGACCGTGGGCCTCGCCGTGCAGTTGGGAGGCGCAGTGGGCGCGCTCGAGTCCATGGGCGACAAGGGCGCCGCCGTGCGCCGCCGCGCGGCTCTTGCGCTCGCGCTCGCCGATGCGCCCGCATGGCATGCGCACCGCAACGCGTGGGTCGACTTGCTCGACCGCATCGGCCAGGTGGTGCTCACGGGCGGCAAGATCGCGCGCGACCTGGCGCTGCTGTCGCAGCCCGAGGTGGGCGAAATGCGCGAGGCGCCTCCGCGGGATGGCGTGGGGGCCTCCAGCGCCATGCCCCACAAGCGCAATCCCGTGGGCTGCGTCCATGGGGTGGCGGCGGCGCTGGCGATGCCGGGACTGCTCGCCACGGTCCATGCCGCCGGCAGCGCCGAGCACGAGCGCGCGCTCGGGGGCTGGCAGGCGGAGCTCGCGGTGGTGCCGGAGATCGCCGCGGCCCTCGGCACCTGCCTCGACTTCCTCGATACCATCGCCCAGTGGCTGGTGGTGGATGCCGCCCGCATGCAGGCGAACGTCGCGGCCCATGGCGAACCCGGTGCCGCCGCGAGCGTGGATGCGGCCGTCGACGAGCAACTCGCCGGACTGGCCGCCTACCTTTCCTGACCGACAACATCACAAAAAGGGAACCGACCATGGGCAAGGCCTACGAGCGGGGCATGAAGACCAGGCGCAAGGTCCTCGGCGACGAATGGGTGGACCTGGCGGAGAAGAACAAGACCGCCTTCAACGCGGACTTCCAGGACCTCCTCACGCGCTACTGCTGGGACGAGATCTGGAACCGCCCGGGCCTCACGCACACGGTGCGCCGCACGATCGTGATCACGATCACGCTCTGCCTCGGACGCTGGGAGGAATACCGCCTGCACGTGCGCGCGGCGCTCCAGTCGGGCGACCTCGACCAGGCTGCCCTGAAGGAAATCCTGCTGCAGGCGGCGGTCTACGCCGGCATCCCCGCCGCCAACACCGCCTTCAAGGAGGCGCGGGAGGTGATCGACTCCCTCGGAAAGAAGAAGGCGCGCGCGAAAGCCCGGCGGTGAGGCCGGTCGCGCTGCACTTCACCGACTCGGGAGGCAGCGGCGAGGCGGTGGTGCTCGCCCACGCGCTCGGCTGCGACCATCGGATGTGGTCCGAGGTCGGGCCGGAGCTCGCAAAGGAGTTCCGCGTGATCGCCCTCGACGCGCGCGGCCATGGCAGGAGCCCGGTGGTGCCGCGCCCCTACTCGCTGGAGATCATGGCGGACGACGCCTGCCTCGCGCTGGAGAAGCTCGGCGTCGCCAAGGCGCACTGGGTGGGCCTGTCGATGGGCGGCATGGTGGGGCAGGCGTTCGCGCTGCGCCATCCCGCGCGGCTGATGAAGCTGGTGATCGCCAACTCGACCTGCGGCTATGGCGCCGAGGGGCGCGCGATGTGGCAGGCGCGGGCGAAGATGGTCGAGGAGGGCGGGCTAGCAGCGATCTGCGAGACGGTGGAGGCGCGCTACTTCTCGGAAGCCTTCCGCGCAGCCGAGCCCGCGAAGGTGGCAGCGGTCATGGAGCGCTTCCTGCAGACACCGGCCGAGGGCTACCTGGGCTGCTGCGACGCGATCGCCAGGCTCGACTACGCCGATGACCTCATCCGCGTGAAGGCGAAGGCGCTGGTGATCGCAGGCGAGCTCGATGCCGGCACACCACCGGCGATGTCCGCAGCGCTTGCAGCGAAGATTCCCGGTGCGCGGATGGCGACCATAGCCGGCGCCGCGCACCTCTCCGCCGCGGAGAAGCCCTACGAGTTCGCGCGGCTGGTGGGGGACTTCCTCGCCGAGCGCGTCGCCGCCTAGAGAAGGTCAGTCGCGCCGGGAGGCGCGCTCGATGGTGGCGATGGCGTTGGCGAACACGTCGCCGGCGGCCAGGCCCGCGGGCCCCGAGAGGTCGCGGATGCGCTCGAACTCCGCCAGCAGCTGCTCGATCTGCTCGCGCGAAGCGGTCTTCACCACCGTAGTCATGAGCAGCATCGTCACGTGCAGGTGCGCGCGCTGGGTCGCCTCCGCCTTCTTCGCGATGGCGAGCGCGTCGCTGGCGGTGGAGGTCGCGTTCAGCCAGTCGGGGGCGGGAGTGTTCGCCATGCGGGCAGCTTACAACACGCCGGGTATCCACCGCTTCACACGGGTGCAGTAGTCCCGGTAGGACGCGCCGAAGAGCGCCTCGAGGTGGCGCTCGTCTTCGCGCACGCGCCCCTGGAACCAGAAGGCGTGGAGAACGAACACCGCGAGGCCGATCCACGAGCGCAGCAGCAACGCGAGTCCGGCAAAAAAGATCAGGTGCCCGAGATACATCGGGTTGCGGACCCAGCGATAGGGGCCCGCCGCGACGATGCGCTCCGGCGGGACCGAGATCCCCGGACCTCCGCCGCCAATCGCCGTGCGATAGGTTCCCACCCAGCGGTATTGGAAGTAACCCCAAGCGAGCAGTGGCAGCGCCCACGGCTCCAGCGACGGCACGCCCTGCTGCACCATCGCCTCCACCGCGAAGAGCGCCAACGGCCAGGCGATGAAGGTCCGGTTCGAGGTGCTCTTCAGCCAGCGCCGCACGCCGCGGGATGCGGTCACGCGCGCGTTTCCGCTTCCTTGGGCATCGCGAAGATGAACAGGTTGGCGATGATGATGGTCACGGCGAGGAACCAGAAGGTCGCCATCAGTCCGTGGCGGTCGGCGATGATGCCGGCGATGAGCGGCGCCACCGAGGCGCCCAGCGCCTGCGCGCCGAAGAGGATGCCGATGCTGGTGCCGCCCATGTTCTTCGGCGTCGTCTCCAGGATCCACGCCTGCAGCACCGGGCGGATCGCGTAGAGGAAGAATCCGAGGATGGCGATGAACACGATGAACGCGTGCGACTTGCCCGCGAAGGCCATGAAGACGAGCACCACCGCCGTCATCCCCATGCTGGTCATCATGACGCTGCGCCGGCCGATGGTGTCCGAGAGGTGGCCCGCGATCGGCGAGGCGGCGAAGCCGGCGGCCTGCAGCGCGAACATCCCCGCGCCGACCCACAGCGGCGAATAGCCCATCTCGTAGGCGAGATAGATCGGCAGGAAGGTGAGCAGCGCGTTCTGCGTCATCGAGCGGAAGGCGGAGCTCATCGTGAGCACGACCAGCGCGCGGTTGCGCAAGAGCGCCGGAACGCCGCGGAAGTATTCGCCCAGCGACTGGACCTTGCCGTCCTCCTTCGCGCCCTCCGCTGCCTTGGTGCCCATGGTGAGTGTCCCGAGCATCATGAGGAGCAGGACCGACATCACGAGGCCCGGCATCACATTCAGGATCACCACCTCGCGCCAGGTGAGCCAAGTGAGCAGCACGCCGACGGCGAGGGGCGCGAGCGCGTCGCCGGCGTTGCCCCCCATGCCGTGAATCGAGAGCACCAGCCCCTTCCTTTCCGGGTAGCGGCGCGCGAGCGTGGGGATGGCCGTCGGATGCCACAGGCTGTTGCCGAAGCCCACCAGCGCCACGCAGCCGAGCAGCATCAGGTAGCCGTGGCTGAAGCCCATCAGCAGGTACGGGAAGCCCACCCAGAAGAGCGAGATCGCCATCAGCACGCCCTTGCGCCCGACCGTATCCACGATCACGCCACCGGGAACGTTCGCCACCGCCCCCGCCACGTACTGGCAGGTCATGATGAGGCCGATCTGGGTGTAGCTGAGGCCGAGCTCCTTGCCGATGATCGGCAGGAGCAGGTAGAAAGTCGAGGGATACCAATGCGTGAGCGCGTGGCCCAGGGTGATGAGCCACACCTCGCGAAAGGATCGCTCGGGGGCCTTCTCGGGTGCGGCGATCGTGCTCATGCTTTCCTGAATGAGGTCAAATTGGGTCCCCGCCTGCGCGGGGACGACCCGATTTCACTTGCCGACTGCCGAGCTCATCGGGTCGCCTTCTTGGTGACGGTGTCCTCGTAGAGCTTGCTCCACTTCTGGCTTTCGTCGAGCGAGCGCACCGGGTCGGTGGTCACGATCCTCACGCCCTTGAGCGGCGACTCCACTTTGGTGTTGGTCGGCACGTAATCGACGCTCGCCATCGCCTGCTGTCCCTCCGGACCGAGGAGGTACTCGTAGAAGAGCAGGCCCGCGTTCGGGTGCGGCGCGTTGCGCGCGACGCCGATGGCGTTGGCCCGCGCCACCGCCGGCTCGAGCGCGAACCAGTCGATCGGCGCGCCCTTCTTCTTCGCCTGCTCGGGCATGTAGTTGTAGACGGTGAGGGCCATCGGCACCTCCCCCGAGACCACCATGTTGTTGAGGAGCGTATGGCCCTGGCGCGGCGAGATGCCGTTCTTCGCCACCAGGTCCTGGAAGAACTTCACGCCCTGCTGCTCGCCGCCCATCATGTGCACCACGGTCGCGAACCAGTCGTCGTTCTTCACCTCGATGCCGAGCTTGCCCTTCCACTTCGGGTCGAGGAGGTCCTTGTAAGTCTTCGGCAGGTCCTCCTTCTTCACCGCCTGCGTGTTGTAGGCCTGCACCCAGACCGAAAGGATGGTCGCGGCCCATTCCCGGTGGGCCGGGACCGAGCCCGGCAGGAGGTCCTTGTGCACCGGGGACGCCACCGCCTGCAGCACCTTCTCGCGCGAGAGCGCCTCCATCTCTGGCGCGCCGAAGTGCACCGCGTCGAACTCGTGCTTCTTCGCGCGCGTTTCGGTCACCGCGCGCTGCAGCACCTTGTCGGTGCCGGCGCGCCAGGTGCTCACCTTGATGCCGTACTTCTTCTCGAACGGGCCGATGATCGCCGGCAGGTCCTTCTCGGCGATGGTGGTGTAGAGGGTGAGCGTGCCCTCCTTCCTGGCCGCGGCGGCGATTCTCTCCATGCGGTCCGCCCCTTCGTAGCTGAAGAGGTTCTGCGCGCCCGCGGGCAGCAGGGCGGCGGCCGCGACCGCGGCGAGGGTACGAAGGATCGCATTCATCGCCTCACTCCGGGTGGTTCAGGTCTTGCTCGAAATGCCGCGGCACGAATCCGCGCCCCTCGGGCGTGGGCTCGGTCGGGCGCGGGATCACCGATTTCTGGAACAGCATGTTCATGAACATCAGCATCGGCTTGGGCTTCAGCACCAGCGCGCGCGCGGGCATCACCGCATCGGCATTGAAGTGCTGGTGCACGCAGTTCATGTGCACGATCGCCACGTCGCCCGCCGACCAGTCGTAGCGGATGCCGTCGTGGATCTCGTAGCCCTTGCCGTCGAGGATATAGAACGCCGCCTCGTTCACGTGGCCGTGCTTCTGCGTGCGCCCGCCGGGGGCGTACTCCTCCAGATGCACGTGCAGCGTCTGGGTGAGGCCGTCCACCGGCTCGATGAAGTGCTTGCTGAAGGACTGCGGCCCGTCGTTGAAGAGCAGGTCCTTGCCCTTGATCACGCGCGGCGCAGAACGCAGCCGGGTGAGCTCGTCCTTGAGGCTGTACGACCCCTCGATGCCGCGGACGAAGACCCGGTCCTTCTTGCTGCTGTAGTGCGATTCTTTTCCCATTTGCTAACCCTTTGACGGCGCTTCGCGGCCACGTCCCATGGTGGCTACTTGGCCTTCTTGAGGAAAAGGTCCTCGTAGGCCTTCTCCCACTTCTGGTAGTCGTCGAGGGCGACGCGCGCGTCAACGAACCTCATCGGGATCTTGTTGAGGGGCGTATCGACCTTCCTGTTGGTCGGCACGAAATCGCGCCCGGCGAGGATCTTCTGCCCTTCCTCCGAGATCTCGAAGTCGAAGAAGAGCACCGCGGCATGCGGGT
>JBKJTM010000331.1:0-3312 GCA_046590805.1 Usitatibacter sp. | reverse complement strand
CGCCCACCAATAGTTGCGCAGCACGTCGCCCATGACCAGCACCACTTGCGTCACGAACGGCAGCGCCTTGCCCGACTGCTCGAAGATGGGCTTGAACTTCGGCACCACGGTGATCAGCAGCACCGCGACCGAAAGGATCGACACGGTGAAGAGGATGACCGGGTAGATCAGCGCGGAGGTGACGGTGGCCCGCAGCGCCTTCGCCCGCTCCATGAATTCCGCCAGGCGCACCAGCACGGCCGGCAGGCTGCCCCCCGCTTCGCCCGCGCGGATCATGTTCACGTAGAAGCGCGAGAAGAGGCCGCGCTGCGCCTCGAGCGCCTTGGAGAGCGACGAGCCGCCACGCACCTCGTTCCTCACCCGGCCGAGGAGCTCGGCCACACCGGCGTTGGCGGCGAGGTTGATGAGGATCTCGAAGGCGCGATCGAGGGGCAGCCCCGCGCGCAGCAGGGTGGCGAGCTCGCGCGTGAGCACGCCGATGTCCTCCTGCCGCACACCGCGCGCCTTGCCGATGCTGAAGAGCGCGGGGCGGGCGGCGCCGGGGGGTGCCGCTTTCGCCCCTCCCGCCTCGACCGCGCGGATCGGAATGAGGCCCATTTCCTGCAGCCGCGCGATCGCCGCGGGACTGCTCGAAGCCTCGAGCACCCCTTCCTGCACCTCGCCCGCGGGCGAGACCGCCTTGTATTGGAAAAACGGCATCGGTTACCGGCCCGGGGGCCTAGTCCTCGCGCGTCACGCGCAGGACTTCCTCGATGGTGGTGATGCCGGCGAGCGACTTCCTCAAGCCGTTCTCGAACATCGTCTCCATGCCCTCCCTGATCGCCGCGGAGCGGATGTCGCCAGCCGTGGAGTGCCGCATGATGAGGGAGCGGATGTTGTCGGAGATGGTCATCATCTCGATGATGCAGATGCGCCCCCAGTAGCCGGTGCCCGCGCATTCGTCGCAGCCCACCGGGCGGAAGAGCGTCACGTCCCCGGTCGGCACGTAGCGCTTGAGGTTCATCTGCTCGACCACTTCCGGCAGCGCGCGATACGGCTGGCGGCATTTCGGGCACAGGGTGCGCACCAAGCGCTGGGCGAGGATGCCGTTGATCGTCGAGGTGAGCAGGTAGTCTTCCGCTCCCATGTCCAGCAAGCGACTCACCGTCGAGGGCGCGTCGTTGGTGTGCACGGTGGAGAGCACCATGTGGCCGGTGAGCGCCGACTGCATCGCGATCCGCACCGTCTCCACATCGCGGATCTCGCCCACCATGATGATGTCGGGATCCTGGCGGACGATCGAGCGCAGGGCATTGGCGAACGTGAGGTCGATCTGCGGCTTCACCTGGATCTGGTTGATGCCGGGCATCTGGTATTCGACCGGGTCCTCCACCGTCACGATCTTCACGTCGGGCTTGTTCAGGCGATCGAGCGCGGTGTAGAGCGTCGTCGTCTTGCCGCTTCCCGTCGGGCCGGTCACCAGCAGGATGCCGTGCACCTCGTCCAGCGCCTTCAGGAAGCGGTCGAGCGACGCGCCCTCGAAGCCGAGCGAATCGAAGTTGAGGGGCACCCCGCCCTTGTCCAGGATCCGCATCACCACGCTCTCGCCATGCATCGTGGGGATGGTGGACACGCGCAGGTCGATTTCCTTGCCCGCGACGCGCAACTTGATGCGCCCGTCCTGCGGCAAGCGGCGCTCCGCGATGTCGAGCGAGGCCATGATCTTCACCCGCGAAATCACCGCGGCCGAGAGCCGCCGCGGCGGCGACTCCACCTCGTGCAGCACGCCGTCGATCCGGTAGCGGATGATCAGGCGGTTCTCGAACGGCTCGATATGGATGTCGGAGGCGCGTTGCTCGAGCGCCTTGGTGAACAGCAGGTTCACCAGCCGGATGACCGGCGCCTCGGAGGCGAGGTCCTTCAGGTGCGCGATGTCGCCGAAGTCGTCCTCGTCCTCGCGCGACTGGATGTTGTCGACGATCTGGCCCATCGAGGACTTGCCGCCACCGTAGAGCCTCTCCAGCGCCGCGTCGATTTCGTTGGGCGCGGCGATGTAGGGCCGCACCCGCTTGCCCGAGGCCATCTGCACCGCGGAAAGTACATAGGAGTCGGTCGGATCCGCGATGGCGAGCGCCAGCTCCTCGTCGTCCTCGCGCAGCGGGACCGCCTGCGAGTCCCGCAGGAACTTGGCCGAGAGACGCTCCTCCATGAGCGGCAGCTCGGGGTAGTCGGACGCCAGCGCGAGCGGCAGGTCGAGCTGTTCGGCGAGCGCGTCGGCCAGGTCGCGCCCCGACACCATGCCCAGGCGCAGCAGGATCACGCCGATCTTGTCGCGCGATTCGCCTTCCTGGACTTTCAGCGCGCGCTCGAGATTCGCCGGCTCGAGCTTGGCGCGTTCAATGAGGATTTCGCCGAGACGCTTGGGCAAAGGGGGCTTCCAGACGTAAGCAATTGAAAATTATAAACGTCCGGAGCAACAAAGACCCGCGCGGAGTCGAATCGGATGCATCCTTCCGGACCGGTTGGCGCTCCTTTTGGAGGCACCTTCCGGTAAAAAGTTCGCGTTCGTGGTTCCGCAAAAAAGAAAAGCGGGCAGTCGCCTGCCCGCTTTTCCGCCCCTCGGACTGGAGATGAATCAGTTGTAGGCAGACTCCCCGTGCGAGGTGATGTCCAAGCCCTCGCGCTCCTGCTCCTCGGGCACGCGCAGCCCGATCAGGATATCGGCGATCTTGAAGCTCACGAAAGCCACGACCGCCGACCACACGATCGTGAGCCCGACCGCCTGCGCCTGGATCATGACCTGCGCGCCGATGCTGGTGAAGCCGGTCTTGGCCGTCACCCAGTCGGTGACGAAGCCCGGGCCACCGAGGTCGGGCGCGTTGAAGACGCCCGTCAACAACGCGCCCACGATGCCGCCGACCGCATGCACGCCGAAGACGTCGAGCGTGTCGTCCACCTTCAGCATGCGCTTCAACCCCGAGACGCCCCAGAAGCAGACCACCCCGGCTACCGCGCCGATCACGAATGCGCCCGCGATGCCGACGTTGCCGGCTGCCGGGGTGATCGCGACCAGGCCTGCAACCGCACCCGAGGCGGCGCCCAGCATCGACGGCTTGCCGCGGAACACCCACTCGGCAAGCATCCAGGTGAGCACCGCGCACGCCGTGGCGAGGAACGTATTGATGAACGCCAGCACCGCGGCGCTGTTCGCTTCCAGCGCTGAGCCGGCGTTGAACCCGAACCAGCCGAACCACAGCAGCGCCGCGCCGATCATGGTCATCGGCACGTTGTGCGGCGTGAGCGCTTCCTTGCCCCAGCCGATGCGCTTGCCGA
>JBKJTM010000253.1:0-3154 GCA_046590805.1 Usitatibacter sp. | reverse complement strand
CCCGGAAAGCGAAAAAGCCGGGAAAACCCGGCTTTTTCAATTAAATAGGGAGGCCCTCAGGCCGGGCGGACGCGGCCCGGCGAGGCGAACGCCGAGGTGCGGCGGCGCAGCTTGAGGCCGGCGGCGATCACCAGCGCGCGCGGCGCCTGGATGCTGCCTTCGGCCTGGCGGGCGATCTCGACGAAGCGGTCGCGCCAGCTGCGGCGGTGGTTGGCGGGGAATCTGATCTTCATGATTCGCAGACTACGTGCGTGCGTGGAAAGTTTCCGTGGGGTAATTCTCAATGCCTTTGACGACAATTCGACGAATGCGGCGCGCCCCGTTCGCTTCAGCCCAGACGGGGCGAGGCGATCGCGACGGTGGCCGAGGCGACGATCGAGGCGAAAAAGGCCACGGTGATGACGGTGAAGTAGGCGGTGATCATTGGCGGGGCTCCTGGTCGGTGGTGCGTTGTCGATGGACGCACTCTAGGAGCCGGCGAGCCCCCGAGCGACCGAAGAGCGACGAATTGCGGAAAACGAGGGCCAGGAGGCCCGAACCCCGGGTGGCCGGGCGAGACCGGCAGAAAGCCCGGGGGCGAATTGCGGCCTACAGCAGCGCCCGCGCCAGCATCTTCGCGCTCTCCTGCTCGAGGAAAGCCACCGGCAGCATCAGGATCAGCTGCAGCAGGATCAGCACCAGGACGGGAGTGATGTCGACCCCGCCGATGGTGGGAATGGCGCGCTGGAAGGGCTTCATGAACGGCCGGGTGAGCGCCTGAAAGAACGGGGCGACCGGATGGTGCGGGTTCACCCACGAGAGCACCGCCTGGATGATCACCGCGCCGATGAAGACGTAGATCGACAGCCGGATCAGTTTCACGAAGGCGAGGAAGAGGATCACCGACAAGACCGCCGGGTTCTCGGCCGGGTTGGCGCCGGCGAGCAGCACCAGCAGGATCTGGAGGATGAACTCGAACACCCAGGCGACCACGAGCGAGGCCAGGTCGAGCTTGAACAGGCCCGGGATCACGCGGCGCAGCGGCCGCACCGCGAAATCGGTGAGCGCCATGGTGAACTGCGCGATCGGGTTGCGCACCGGGGCGCCCAGCGCCTGCATCCAGAAACGCACCAGTGCGGCGAGGATGAACAGGTGGAAGATCGCGTCGAGGACGAAGGCGATGGCCTGGGAGAACACTCGTCAATCCTTTCCCAGGGTGTCGCCCAGCTCGCGCGAGCGCTCGCAGGCCGACCGGACCGCGTCGATGAAAAGCTCCTTCACCCCCGCGGCCTCGAGCACTTCCAGGGCGCGCTCGGTGGTGCCGCCTTTCGAGGTCACCTGCGCGCGCAGCGTCGCGGGCGACTCCCCGCGCTCGATGGCGAGCTTGGCGGCGCCGACGAAGGTCCAGAGCGCGAGCGAGCGCGCCGCGCCCTCGGCGAGGCCGAGGCGCCTCGCCGCCTCCTCGAGCGCTTCCATGGCATAGAAGACGTAGGCCGGGCCGCTTCCGGAGACCGCGGTCACCGCGTCCAGGTCCTCCTCGCGGTCGAACCAGAGCGTGGCGCCGACCGTGGACAGCAGGTTTTCCGCGGCCTCGCGATCGTCGCGGTCGACGGCGGGCGGCGCGAAGAGCCCGGTCACCCCGGCATGCACCAGTGCGGGGGTATTGGGCATGGCGCGCACCAGGCGCTCGCGGCCGCCCAGCCAGCGCGACAGGTTCCCGAGGCGGATGCCGGCGGCGATGGAGACGAAGAGCGGATCGCCGGCGCGCTCGCCCACCTGCTTCGCGACGTCGCGCATGTGCTGCGGCTTCACCGCCAGGATCACCGCGGTGGCGGTGCCGAGCTGCGCGTCTGGAGCGGCTGCCGTGGTCACGCCGAAGTCGGCCATGAGCTTGAGTCGCGCGGTCGGCTCGATCTCCACCACCACGATGTCGGTCGGCGGCGTGCCCTTGTCGACCAGGCCGCCGATGATGGCGCGCGCCATGTTGCCGCCGCCGATGAATGCGATCTTCATTGCAGTACCGGCCTCTCGCCGAAGATCGCGCTGCCGATCCGGACCATCGTCGAACCCTCGGCGATGGCGGGCTCGAAATCGTGCGACATCCCCATGGAAAGCGTATCGACCGCGAGCCCCGCGGCGCGCAGCGTCTCGAGGGAGTCCCTGAGCAACGCGAACTGCGCGCGCTGCGCTTCCTCGTCGGCGGTATAGCTCGCCATGCCCATCAGGCCACGCAGCTTGAGGCCCGGCATCGCGGCCACCTCCCGCGCGAGCCCGGCCGCATCGCCCGGCGCCACACCGCCCTTGGTCGCCTCGCCGCTGATATTCACCTGCACGCAGACGTTGAGGTCGCCGCGCTGCGGGGGACGCGCCCGGGAAAGCGCCGCGGCGGGGCGCGCGCGGTCGACGGCGTGCACCCAGTCGAAGCGCTCGGCGATCTCGCGCGCCTTGTTGGCCTGCAGGCGCCCGGTGAAGTGCCAGGTGAGCGCGAGGTCTTCCAGCGCCGCCATTTTCGCAATGGCCTCCTGCACATAGTTTTCGCCGAAATTCACGCAGCCTTCCGAATGAGCCTCGCGGATCATCGCGGCAGGCTGGGACTTGGATACCGCGAGCAACGTGATCGTGCGGCTATCCCTTTGTAACGCCTCGGAAATGCGCCGTCGGATGGCTTGCAGGTTGGCGGCGATTGGGGACATAATCGAATCGACTTTTCGAGGCGCATTCTACTCTAGGGACTCCCAGCCAAGCCCGGCGCGCCTCACGCCTCCAGGGAAAAAACAATGGACATTGCCGAACTACTCGCCTTCTCGGTCAAGAACAAGGCTTCCGACCTGCACCTTTCCGCGGGCCTGCCGCCGATGATCCGCGTGCACGGCGATGTGCGCCGCATCAACGTGCCGCCGCTCCAGCACAAGGATGTGCACGGCATGGTGTACGACATCATGAACGACGGCCAGCGCAAACACTACGAAGAGTTTCTGGAGATTGACTTCTCGTTCGAAATCGACGGCCTGGCCCGCTTTCGGGACAATGCTTTCAACCACAACCGGGGTGCCGGTGCGGTGTTTCGGACCATCCCCAGCAAAATCTTGTCGCTGGAGCAGCTCAACTGCCCCAAGATTTTTGGCGAACTGGCCCTCAAACCCCGCGGCATGGTGCTGGTGACTGGGCCTACTAG